>CAZNXK010000027.1:0-32021 GCA_964576835.1 uncultured Treponemataceae bacterium
GTGGATGAAGCCTCCATCTTCAGGCCGAGCTACTGGAACGCGATGGGCATGGACGCGGAAGGCTCAGACTACCGTGCATGTTCCGCCCTCGGCCCGATGTACGGCCGGACCTAGGTTTCAGCAGGCTGAAGAAGGAGCTTGCGTCGAGTCGTTTCCGGATTGTACGCGGAGCCGGCCGGACTCCGCGTACGCCCTCTCCGGGAAGTACTCCAGAACCAGCGCATTTCTTTGCGCGCTACCGCACGCCTGATCGCCAGGAGCCGGGCGGCATGCCTTCAACCCTGCGGAACGCCTCGTGAAAGCGCTGGAGTGACCCGAAGCCCGAGCCCTTTGCGACAGCGTCCATTGTAAGGTCAGTAGCCCGGAGCAGTCGTTTGGCCCTCGTTATCCTGGCCATCAGGATTTCCTCATGGAGGGTTCTCCCGGTCTCCCTGCGGAACCTCGTTTCCAGACTGCGTCTGGAAGCCGGAACGAGGGCAAGGAGTCCTTCCACGTCGAGCCCCTCGTGGGCGTGCGCCCGTATCGCCGCGCCTGCTTTCGCGACAAGAGCATCCGATGAGGCATAGGTCATCGTCGATTCCCGCTCAACCACGGCTCCGGGCGGTACGGAAAGAGCCGCCCCTGCCGGCGGGCCGGCTCCTTCAAGGACAGCCTCGAGCAAGGCTGCCGCACGGTAGCCGATTGTCGCGCAATCGAGCGCCACGCTGGACAGGCTCGGACTTGCCAGTTCACAGACGATGTCCTCGTCATCGACCCCGAGCACCGCAATCTCATCCGGCACCGCCATGCCAAGCCTCGCGCATACTTCGACAGCGCGGAGTCCCGCGGTATCATTGCAGGCAAACACGGCGGCGGGACGCTCCAGCCCGGACAGGAAGGCCGCGAGGGCCGACTCGTCGATCTCGCTGTTTTCCCACCATGGGAGGCTGCGCTCGAACGAAGGCAAGGCGACGACTTCAAGGCCCATACCGCGAGCCGCGCCTGCCCTTCGCGCGATCGACCACCCGACCTTTTCAACACCGAGGAAGGCCAGCGAGCTGAAACCTATGGAAGAGAAATAACGGGAGGCCCGGTAGCCTGTCAGGAAGTCGTCATTGGTCATGCTCCTGATGCCTGGCCTTGCGTAGGCTCCCGCAACATCGACGAGCGGCAAGCCGAGGGCCGAAAGGGCATCGGCATCAGTATCGCTCTCTATCCTGGCAATAATGCCGTCACCCTTCCACTGCGCCAGGTCGCCAAGGCCACCGAACATCCATCCACGACCATAGATGCGCCAGTCCGGCCTGGACTTGGCGTAGCGGACGACCCCCCTGGCGATGCCATGGTCGTAGAAGTCAGCCAGTTCCATCACGAGGGCGATTCGTTTCATGCAACCTCCGCGCAATACAAGATATAGTATACGCGGAAAGAGCAGGATTGAGCGAAATATATACAATATCAGAAGGGATGCGAATCCCTTCCATGAAGAACTAATCGGGAAAAGTGATTACCGCGACGGTACCTTTCCCCGCCTGGAATCGAAAATCGCCGTCCAGTTGTTGGACGAACATGCTGACGATTTTCAGGCCGAGGCTCTCCGACTTCTCCATATCGAATCCGTCCGGCATGCCGCGTCCATCGTCGGACACTTGTATCGTTACCATGCCTCCCATACGCGAGATGTCGACCCGGATTTCCCCCGCCCTCTGCGACTGAAACGCGTATTTATATGCGTTCGTGATGAGTTCGTTGAGTATTAGTCCGACGGGGACCGCAAAGCGCAGTTTGATATCCATATCCTCGACGAATGCCTTGATGCCGATGCTGGAGTTTTCACTCGAAAAAGAATCGCGCAGCGATGTGACGAGATTCGTGACGTACGCGCGTAGAGCGATCGTATCGATGCTATCCGAAAGGTTAAGCTGTTCATAGATCGAGGAGATTGTTTCGACTCGGTCGATCGCTTCGCGCAAAATTCGGCACGCTCGTTCATCGCTCATATCCCTGATATTGAGCCGTAAAAGGCTGGATACGATACTGAGATTATTCTTGGTTCTATGCTTCAATTCCTTAAGGAGCATGTCCTTCTCCGCAAGGGACTGGGCGAGTTTCTTTTCCGATAGCATGCGTTCGGTTATGTCGCGCACGCTGACCCGGTATCCTGAATTCCTGTCCTGCCCGTCGAGTATCGACTGCCAGGAAGCGGCGGCCCAGATAACGGATCCATCCTTTTTCTGGACGCGGAACGCGACGTCGTTGCCGCTTGAACCGGATTTGGCCTCTTCAAAACGCCCGGAAATAGCGGCTCTGTCCTGATCGCAAATCAGGGGCAGCGGATAATCGGGCATGGCGGCGCATTCATCAGGCGTATATCCGGTCAAGCGTTCTACCGCGGGATTAACCCATAACAATTTTCCGTCCGTCCCGATCCAATATTCCCAATCGTAGGTATAATCCGAGATGGCCCTGAACCGTTCTTCGCTTTCCCGCAAGGCTTTTTCCGACGCTTTTTGCCGATCAAGCGCTGACTCCAGTTCGGCAACCTTCTCTTCGAGTTTCATCGCGACAATCTTGGTATAATCTTCAAGGCTGCGCTCGCGGTTCGCTTCGAACTCTTTTCGTTTCTGCGCGTCGTCCGGCTTGTTCCGCATGTCCATGATCGCGCAAATTTTCCCCCAGAGGTCCGACGGATCCATCGGTTTGACGACGAATGCCTCGGCCCCGAGCGAAAGTGCGAGTCTCTCTTCATGTTCGCCCGCGTAGCTTGCCGAATAGAACAGAAAGGGAATGGATTCAAGTTTTGGATCGGTTTTGATCGCGCGTAAAAGCTGAAAACCGTCCATCCGCGGCATCAGTCCGTCAGAAATGATCAAATCCGGAATATGGCGTCCGGCGAGCTCAAGGCCTTCGCGGCCGTCCTTCGCCTCGATTGCTTCGGACCCGTGGTGTATGATATTCAGCTTCAAGAGTTGTCGATCCTCCGCATTGTCGTCAACGATGAGCATTTTCATCCAGCGCCCCCTCTGCCTTCCGCGTTTTTATTCATTTGTTCGATTACGCCATGGATTTCTTCGACGATGCTCAGCGGGTCGATCGGTTTTTCTATATATCCGTTGCAACCCGCGGCGAGTATCCTCTCCCGATCCCCGGACATCGCATAGGAAGTGATGGCGATTATCGGAATTTTACCGTCGACTTCGGACTCCCTGATTCTTTTCGTGGTTTCTATTCCATCCATGCCGGGTAGATTAATGTCCATCAGGATGAAAAGCGGCCTTTCGGATATCGCCAGCGCGAGTCCTTCTTCTCCCCGTTCGGCGGAAACAACCGAATATCCGGAACGATTGAGCGCGTAAGTCACGATCCTCAAGTTGTCCTTGTTATCCTCTATGACGAGTACTACGCTCATATCATCCTCCGTCAAACGACTACCGGGACTCTGATAGTGAACCGGCTGCCAGCGCCTAAAGTGCTGGAGACAAGTATTTCGCCTTTCAGGATATCGCGAACCAGTTTTTTCGTGAGATACAGACCGAGACCGGCGCCGGGGATCGAGCCTTCATGGGCAGCATCGAGCCTGACGAAAGGCAAGAACAACCTGCCCAGATCGGTTTCGCTTATTCCGATTCCGGTATCGGCGACCGAGATGTCGATCCACGAACCGTCGGCAGAAATTTCCGAGATAACGTCTATCGATCCATGATTCGTATACTTGCCGGCATTGCTTAAAAGATTCAAAAGACTCTGAAGGAGCCTGCGTCTGTCCGCATGCAGGACTTGCCTTTGAACCCGCACGCGCAAATCAAGAGCCTTCATCTCGATATCCTTCTTGAGCGTATCGACGACTTCGTCAACCACTTCCCGGATATCGAAGTCCTCGGCGATGGATTCGATCATACCGGCTTCTATCTTCGATACGTCTATTACGTCGTTGATCAGGGACAGCAGATGCTTGCCGGAGCGGAGCACCGATGCGAGATTTTCCTTCTGCTCCGCATTGACCGGGCCTACCCATTCATTCAACAAAATACTGGAAAACCCGATGATGGAATTCAACGGCGTGCGCAATTCATGGCTCATCGAGGCGATGAACATCGATTTCAGACTGTCCAATTCCTGGAGTTTGGCGTTGGCAAGTTCCAGCTCCAGGGTCTTTTCGTTCAGATCATCCACGAGGTTCATGAGCGCCGTCTGGTTTTCCTTCAGTTCCATACTCTTGTTTTCAATATCCGCGGTACGTTCCGCAACGCGTTTCTCAAGTTTTTCATTCAGGGCCCTGATTTGACCTTCCGTCTTTTTCCGTTCGGTGATGTTCTGCGCCGTTCCCCGGAGACCGCAAATTTTATTATTCACATCCCGCTTGGCTTCCCCGCGGGCGACGATCCACTTTGTTGTTTTGGTCGGATTCGCGAGTTCAAGGTCTACCTCATAGCTCACGCCCGATTCCATCGCCCTTTTTTCGGCAATGTCCAAACGTCCGGCGCTTTCAGCGGTATACGCCTTCAGGTGTTCGACATAATCAGGCGTCGGCATGTCGGTAGCGATTCCGTAAATAGAATAGTATTCATTCGACCACCAGATAGTATCGTTGACCGCGTCCCATTCCCAGCTTCCTATATGCGCCAGACGCTGTGCTTCGTTCAGCTCCGCTTCCCGGTTGAGCAGCGCGATCTTGCCGGCGTGCAGTTCTTCTTCCGCCTGCCTGCGGGCCGTGGCATCGCGCACTATCGTCACTATCCCGTACAGACGGTCGTTTTCGTCCCGAATGGGCGCTCCGCTGATCTCGACGGGCATCCTGGAACCGTCGCTTCTAACCAGCTCAAACTGGGAGCTGATGACTACCGACCCCTGCGCGATCCGCGAGAAATCCGACGCGGCCCGCGTCCTGTCTTCTGGAATGATCCAATCCAAAGCGTTGAATTCCCGAATATCGTTTTCCTGATTGAACCCCAGGAGGTCAAATATTTTTTTCGACGCGAAAATGACTTTGCCGCTCTCATCCACAACGCCCACGCCGTCGGGTGACGCGGCGATGACCGAGGCGTATAAATTTTCGCTTTTCTTGAGCGTTTCCTCGACACGCTTCCGATCGGTGATGTCAACGAAAGAAACGATGATTTCTTCGACACCGCCGCGATAGTTCAGCGTTGGTTCCGCATTGGTGAGAGCCCACGATATGTCGTCCTAACCGGGATGACATATTCCTATGACTACGTCTTTTACCGGACCTCGAGCCTCAAGAGCCCTATTGACCGGGTACTCTTCGGTGGGCATCGTCGATCCGTCTTCCCTGAGGAATCGCCAGGCCGGATCGATCGCCGCTTTTCCCATCATCTGTACTTCGGATAGGCCTAAAAGTTCTTGGGCCATCGGATTGGACATCAGTATCCGCATATCGCCTCCATGGACGATGACGGCTACCCGAATGTTGTGGATGAGCAAACGATACCTATTTTCGCTTGCGACGAGCGCGGCGCTTCTTTGATCAATAGTATCCAATAACGCGTTGAATTCGATGGCGATCGAAGCAGCTTCATCCGCTCCTGTAATCACGGCGCGTGCCGTCCCTTCTCCCTTCCTGACCCTGTTTATCGTATCCTGCACCATGTATAGCCTGCGCGTGATGCGGATTCCCGACAACCAGGCCAAAAGGGATCCTATCGCGATCGCAGCCAGCGCATAGAACGCGCCGTCAGCCGTGATCTCGGCGAATTTCTCCCTTGCGGAACTTTGTTCGACGCCAACGCGCGCCCACCCTACGAAGCGCCTGCCGAGCATTGAAGGAACCGCGACATCAGTCAACGACTCGCTCTTCCCGATTATCGTGAAGCGGGCTTCTTTGGGAAGATCGAGCAGGAATTGTCCTTTCCGGGACGAATCGGTATGGGCCAATATGCGCCCGCTCTCATCGGCGAGAATCGCGAAAACCAGATCCGGATACAGGCGCTGCGACTCCACGAGCTCCTGCAGCCCGGCGATATCGTACGACGCTATCCAGACTGCCGCCGAAGTCGAAAGAGATTGCGCCAGCGCGGTCGCTTCCTGTTCTTGCTGATACAGGAGGACATCGCGCTGCCGCGATGTCAGGTCGGCGACGAAAAGCGTCATCAATATCGCGTGGACGGCCGCCACACTGAGAATAAGGCGGCCACGGATCGTGTTGAATGGGAAGCCGATCGAGCCTCGTTTTTTCATCGGGCATCCACCTTTCTGACGAGTTCCTCGAATCGCTCCACATACACGCGCACGATGCCGTAATCCGTATCCGTGGACACTATGAAGCGGAAGGTCTCCATGCCCTCGAGTATAACCAGGCCCGCTGCGGTCTCATGGAGCTTCGAAAGGCAATCAGCAATACTCCGTTGAATATCCAGAGGAATATCATCGCGGATCATGACGGAATTATTTATAAGCGGTTCAGTTTCCCATGCAACTCTCAATTCGGCGGCTTCGACCGGGTGATCTTTCTGATAAGCCCTCCAGGGTGGCGGCCAAGTCGCTCCCGCCGAGGTCTGCCTCAGATACACATTCATTATAGACGATTCCTGGGAACCGACATAATGGTTGTCTATGTCAGTATTGATGTCGATCCCATGCGAATATAGAAAATATTGGGGCATAATGCATGCCGCCAAGGCTGTCGGGGAGGGATAACTGACTTTCTTCCCTATCAGATCCAGGGGTTCACGGATATCGCCGTCCCTCCGAACAATGAATATTCCTCTAAAATCATCGGGATCTCCAGCCATCGCGACTACATGGTATCCGGCTTTCATCGCCTGGAGAGTCTGCCATGGATTCGGAAGAAGCAATTCCGGCTTCCGTTCGCGGTATTTTTCCTCAAAACTGGCATAATCGCGTGACGCCTCCAAATGGAACTCCACCCCCTGTATCCGGGAATTCATGTAGTCGACGAGAGGTTGGTACGTATCCATCAATTTCAACGGATTATATAGAGGATGGACGGCGAAACTATAAACTGGAATTCCATCCGATTCAGGAGCGGCGCCGTAACGGGGTCCGGCGATTTCTTTTTCTTTCGTGCAGCAGATGGAAGTCAATGCGAACAACAGCATAAACATCCGGCCCCGTTTCATGTCTCTGAATCCTTCATATGTCCTTTTTTTTCAAGTTCCGCGATCATCGCTTTCAATTCTTTCATGCGCAATTCCCTGCCCACGAAGAGCCGGTTCATATTCTCAAGATCCCGATTAGTATTTTCCAGCTCGACGGTCCTGTCCCTGACGCGCCGTTCGAGTTCATCGTTCAGTTTCCGCAGCTCCTTTTCCGTTTCAACGCGTTCGGTGACTTCATAATTGATTCCGGTCATCCTCGATGGTTTTCCGTCGGAATCCCGAACGATCTGCCCGTACGCTTTCAGGTAATGGATGCTTCCGTCAGGCCATACGACTCGGAACTCGGTATCGTATTCGCGTTCTCCGAGTCTGGCCAGCTTCGATAGTTCATCGCTCGCGGCTCTATCGTCCGGGTGCAATCCTTTCAGCCAGGCTTCATAGGCGCCGGTAAATTCTTCCCTCTTCACACCGTACAGAGCGTACATGATATCGTCCCAAACAAGACTGTTTTTCTGGATATCCCAATCCCAGACTCCGACGCGGGCCGCGGTAGTCGCCAACAGGAACCGTTCATTCATACGTTTGAGGTTTTCCTCGGCTCGTTTATATTCTACGCGCGCCCGAAGCACGACGATCCCGAACGCCAGGTCGTCGGACAATTCGCCCAAAAGGCGCATCTCGTCTGGAGTGAAAGCGTTAGGCACGGAAGAATAAATATTGAGAACGCCGAAGGCTTTCGAGTTCTCGTCTTTAAGGGGGAGGGCTATGCTGGATCGATACCCCCGCTGCAGCGCGGTTTCCCGCCAGGGGATCGCTCCAGGATCGGTAGCGAAATCATCAACATAGACCCCTTTGCCGTTCCGGATGGCCGTACCGCTCGCGCCGCCTCCCCTTTCGGTATCGGACCAGGTGATGTTCGCATCTGAAAGGTAGCCCTCTTCGTATCCGGCCCAGGCCATGGGACGGATTGTCATCGAGTCATCGTTTTCGGCGTACCCAACCCAAGCCATGCGATAACCGGCTTCGTCGCATACTATTCGACAAACATCTTTAAGGAGGGTCGCTTCGTCTTCGGATCGCATCAGAATTTGATTGAACTCGCTGATCGCCTTGAGTTCCCGGTTTTTCCGACGAAGCTCTTCATTTGTACGCGCTCGTTCGCTTATGTCATGCGCGAAAGCCGCGACCCCGATGATCTCCGTATCGGTGAATATGGGACTGAACGACGTTTGAAAGCATTGATCCGACCACAATTCGTCCATGAAAACCCGTTCGCCGACCAGCGCACGATCCAGGTTGCTCTTGACGTTTTCACGTTTCACCGATTCTGTAATATATTCCAGCATGCTATGGTCTTTCTGTATATCCGTTCCGTAGAGCGCCTTCATCGCATCCGCATGTCCCTGGTTGAAACAAGCGTAACGGTAATGCCTGTCTACCGAATAAATGAGCGCGTCTGTGTTGTCGATGATGCCGAGCAATGTAAAATACTGTTCGCGCAGTTTCTCTTCCGCGCCTTTTCTTCTCCTCAATTCCCTCACAAGCGTCACAGTCCACGCGACCGCTATCAGGAGCATCAAGAATACGACGAATATGACTGCGCTGTAGAATATCCGATCGATTTGCTCTTTCGTCCGGAAAATCCCCTCTTTCGGCGTCCACTTTCTAATTATCTCCTGGTATGTTCCGTCCTCTTTGATAATTTTCAACGCATTGTTTATATCATTCAGCAGCTTCGCGCTTCCCTTTTTTACGGCGAATGCGGAGTAGGACAACGCGATGGGCTCTCCGCTGACCTTTATGTTCCAGATATCGTTTACCGCCAGAATATAGGATCCGACGCGGTAATCTACTACTACGGCATCGATTTCGGCCTCGCTTAAAAGCCTGAATCCCCCGATGAAATCGGGAATTTTAGTCAATTTGATAAGCGGGGAATCTTTCAGGACTTGCTCGGGTAATCCGCCCGCCTCGACGCCGACCCGTAGCCCGCGAAGGCTGGATAGTCCGGAAATGCCCATCTTGCTTACGCGCACAAATATCGAGAATTGCGATTCCAGCAGCAATTCGGAAAAATCATATATTTTCGCGCGCTCTTCCGTCTGATTGATCTGAATGAGGGCGTCCGCCTCACCTCTGGCGACCAGTTGTTGCGCTTCAGTCCAATCCATTACCTCTATTTCGATCGCCTGCGGCATATGCTTTTCGAGCGCGCGTACGATATCGACAGCGACCCCGGACGGAACGCCATTTTGCAAATAGACTACCGGCGCGATGTTCTTGTTCCCGAGGAATTTTAGTTTTTCGGAATGAATTTCCTGCGCTTGAGAGCCATATAGGGTAAATAAACAGACAAAGACGCCCAATAGGATCGGTTTCATCTTTCATCACCGGCCGCATTGCTTGTCCGAGCGATCAATGACTCTATATCGTCCACGATGGTCAGAGGATCTATGGGCTTTTCGAAATAACCCGTACATCCGGCGGCTATGATCCGCGCGATGTCACCCGCCATGGCGCAGGAAGTCACGGCGATGATCGGGATTTCCCCGGGTTCCATGGATCGCCGGATTTGGCTGGTCGCTTCCAATCCGTCCATACCGGGTAAATCAATGTCCATGAGGATGAATGCGATGCTTCCGTCATGGGACAGCTCGATTCCTTTCATCCCCGTGTCAGCGACAACAACCTCATAGCCGCGCCTCTTCAAGGCATAGCCTATGAGTTTCGCGTTATCTGGATTATCTTCAATCACCAGGACTTTATTCATCTCCGTTCTCCGGAATCCGTATGGTGAATACGCTTCCCTTGCCGAGAACGCTCGAGCATTGCATATCTCCGCGCAATATCTCGCTGACCAATTTCCTCGTCAGGTACAGTCCTAGTCCCGCTCCGGACGTTTTGACCTTCAAACGGGAATCCAGCCGCACGAAAGGCTCGAACAGCTTGTCTAGTTCATTTTGAGCCATCCCTATGCCGGTGTCACTGACAGAAACGGCGACAGGCAGCGGAATATCTGCGGAGGACGAGGATAAAACGATCTCGCCTTGTTCGGTGAATTTCACGGCGTTGATCAATAAATTGATCACGCACTGCAACAAGCGACGTCTGTCCGTAATGACAATGCGATGCCGGATCTCAAGACGTAAGGATAGTCCTTTATTTTTTATATCGTTCTCGACGCAGGATGCGGCTTCCTCCAATAATCCGAATAAATCGAACGATTCGAAATGGGCTTCAATAGACCCGGCCTCCATCTCTGAAACGTCGATCACGTTGTCTATCAAATTCAACAGGAGCTTCCCTGATCGATTTATGATGGACAGGTTTTCTTTTTGTTCCTGATTCATCGGTCCGAGCCATTCATCTCCGAGTATTGCGGAAAACCCGATCACGGAATTGAGGGGAGTCCGAAATTCATGACTCATCGCGGCAATGAATGTTGATTTTAGGCGATCCAGCTCCTTCAGTCGTTTATTCGCTCGTCTCAATTCAGAGCTCTTCCTGTTGAGATCCTCCACGATATTCATCAAGGCGAGATTGCTGTCCGACATATCCGCGTTCATCTCGTTCAGCTGATCATTCGCTTTCTTCAGCTTGCAATGTCCGAGTATCACATTCCTTAAAATGCTGGCTACGAAGAAAAAAAACACGGAAAGCGATTCGCGCAGTTCGTACATCCCGACATGCAACCCTTCCAGCTTCATGACGCCGATAAGATCACCTCCGGCTATCAACGGGAACGCCCAGACGTACGCCTTGGTGAATTCGGGGGTCATAAGCTTCGTATCGACAAATCCGCTTTCTACCTCCATGGGCTGGCGGCGTTCGAAAACGGATTTGACAAGGTCATCGTCTATCCTATCAATTCTCCTCTGACTTCCGAGAGCATCCGCATAGAACAGTTCATCATCGATGTGATAATAGAAGACGGCGATGTTTGTTCCACCGATTATGCCAAGTATATCGCTCAGCATCGTGCGAATAATAGAATCGAGTCCCTGGGATGCGCCGATCTTGTTCATCATGTCGACGATCAGCTGAAGCTGCGACTTTTCTCGGGAAAGCTTTTTCACCCGGGCCCTCAGATGATCGATATCATCAATGCTGTCGCTTGTCATTCTTGTTCCTCCGGACTCCCCATATCTTTTGCGATCGGCAAGGAGATGGTGAAGACGCTGCCCTTTCCTGCCATGCATTCCGCATCGATGTGCCCGCCGTGTTTATTGACCAGATCGATTATCAGTTGGAGGTACGATTTTTCACGCGCCATTTTTCCCGCGCGCTCTTTCAAATGAGTCATTTCTTCTTCGTTTCTGACCACTTTTCCAGTCATGCGAGTTCTCGCGCCTTCCTCTCTATCGCCGCCGACAATACCTCCTCCAAATTGTCCAATTCAGCTTCCGCCCAACGGAGCGGCAAACCGACCAATCTGCCCGCCGCCTCTGCCTCAGTTTCGAAATTACCGGAACAAGGCGTCTTCACTGCGAGAAGAAAACTTCTGTCAGCCTGGATTATTTCCCGCGCCACTTGCCGGTTCGGACCGAAAGTTTCGGTGATGATCGGTTCCCAGCGGCAAGCCCATTCCTCCAGAAGAAAAAAAGCGCCCGTCTTCAATTCGGCATTAAAACGAGCAGGACCGAGCAGCATTTCCACACAGTTCTGTCCCCGCGTGCGATGAGTTTTCGCGGTATCCAGCATTTCCTCCATAAGCGGATGACAGGCTCCGTAAAAGATGACGATATCTCGCTCCGAGTATTTCTTGAGCGCGGTCGTCAATGTGCTGGATAATCCATCGAAATCGACATGGAGAGCCGAATCAAGAAAAAACGTATCGACAGGCCAACCGTTCTTCGCAATCAAGAAATTTACTTCTTTCTTCAGGATTCCGCAACCGATCAGAAGGATTGGTGACCGCAGCGTTTTCATGGTGTTTCCAACTTTCCGAGTTCGTATGCCGCCTCAAGCATCGTCCGAATATTCTCCTCCGGGATGCCATACGGCATGACAAGTGTGCCGAAGAGGAATCGTCCGCCCGATTTGCCGGCATCGACCATCCGCTTGACTTCTGCCGTGATCTCGTCTTTCGACCAGTCGATGAGCCGGATGTCGTTGATCACACCGCAGGTCAGCCCGCGGCCGGCTACCAGCTGTTTTCCTTCGCGTATGTCGTCCATGGGGCTTAAGTAGAACACTTTTATGCCCAGGCGTTCCACGACCGTTTCGATGACGTCGTTGAATCGTGCGCTGCCGCAATAATAGACTATTCCCGCTGTTCCACCCTGCTCGAGGTCCCTTTCCATCCAGGGGATGGATAACGTATCGAAGAACTTGCGCGGAATGAAGTCGGTGGATCCGAACGGGTTTGAATAGATCAGAACATCCGCGCCGGCGGCACGGTATGCGGCGACTTGTTTTCTGAAAAAGTCGGAACATTTGAAAAGGAGTTCATCCCGCAATTCCTCGGGTCCCATCATGAGCAACTGCATCCATTTTTCCATACCCATCAGGATGGCCGGCAGCGTCATTGAGGCGGTGAGATAGGCGCAGATCGGATATTTTCCGCCTGCTTCCGCTTTCAGGATGCGCAGGCATTTCAACTCTTCCGCGAATGCGGGATGGGAGGCGATATCGTCGGGCACCCGCAGCTTTTCGATGTCGGCGTACTTCTTGATGACCATTTCTCCGACGTTCGGGGGTCCGTCCTCCGCGAAGATGATTTTTTTGCATCCAAGAAGTTCCGCTTCCTTGCCGACGTAGAAAAGGCTCCAGAGGTTATCGTAACCGTACCGTTTCCGCATGCGTAATTGCGCTTCCGCGACGTGTTCGCCGTTCGAGTAATACTCTTCCAGCGACAATCCCAATTCCTTCGCGCCTTGGTCCAGAAGGTTGCAGAACACCGGAATCCGGTCGGCGGGAGACCCGTCGATAGCGGCGACGAGCCGTTCCATTCCCGTCATCATTTGAGCGCCTCCCGAATGAGGTCGGTAATCACCCGGCTCGCGGAGATTCCGTTCTCCGCCCAAGCGTCGGCCTCGACGATCCGGTACAACTCGGGGTCGAAACGAAAGGGAGCGCCTCCGACGGCTATCTTTATGCGCCCTTCCAAGGCGCGCTCCCTCAGTATTTGCCGGACCCGCCTGCAACCGTTCGCCCCGCGCGCCGTATGCATCATCATTGCCGAAATGCATATGACTTGAGCGTCCCGCGCAATCGCCTCGTCGACGAAGCGCTCCGGCTCGACGTTGAGACCGAGGTCCGCCACTTCCACCATCATGGCTTTCAGGCAGCCGGAGACTATCCTTTTTCCAAGGCCATGGAAATCGCCGCAGGCGGTTCCTATTACGACTCTACCGACTATTTCCGGTGATTTAGCGAATAAGGGCATCATCTCGTCCACGACTTCCGAGGCGATCTGCGCAGCCATGAAATGCTGGGCCAGGCTGACGCCCTGGTTTTCGCTTATCGACTTCATCATCAGTTCGATCGCCGGAACGACGATTCCGAATACTATATCCTCGGGAGAAATGCCGTCCGCGAGCGCGGAATGGACGACTTTCAGCGCCTCGTCCCTATCGGTGTCCAGGATGGCTTCATTGTATGCCCGTATCGCCTTGCGCACCCTTTCATCCTCCTCGCGTCAGGAGCCGTTCGCCGGTTCCTCCTTTTCCGCCTCCTGACCTCCCAATTCCAGTATTCTCTTTTTCAATTCGATCATCTGCAATTCCCGTCCGACGAACAGGCGATTCATTCTCCGCAAATCCGTGTTCTTCCGTTCCAGTTCTGCGGTGCGGTCCTGAACACGCCGTTCAAGCTCCTCATTGAGCCTATGCAGTTGCTGTTCCGCCATTGTGCGTTCGTTTTCCAATTCCATCGTATCCAGGGCAAAGGAGATGTCCAAGCCGATCTCCTCCAGCAACCGCCTTTCCTCGTCGTCGAAGAAGCCTGCTTCCGTCGCGAAAAGACACAGCATCCCGATGGCTTCGCCTTTCAATTTGATAGGGATCGCGGCGGAAGTTCGGAAACCGTCACCGGCCTCCTCGATGATGATTGTTTTGCCCGAACGGATATCCGCGATCTTTTCTTCTGAAGGTTCCGGGCCGTGCATCGGTCCCGCGCGGGAAATGACTTCAACCCGCTTTCCGATCGAACCCAGCTTTCCGATCCAGGCGGAGTGGAATTCCCCGAACTCCAAGGCGATTTCGCAGATCTTGTCGAACAGGGCGTCACGGCGATGTTCGCGGACGATCGCCTGGTTCACCTGGCTGAGAGTCGCGTAGACGCGGGCAAGATAGCGCACCTGCTCTTCTGCCCGCCTTCGCTCGGTGATATCCTGCGCGAATACCGCGACGCCGAGGATTTCTCCCGATCCCGCCCTGATGGGCCCATGCGATACCTGGAAATACCTTCGCGAAAGGCGGTCTTCTCCCGAAGGAGCCTCCTCGAGCAGCCGCTCTCCCATGAGCGCACGATCGATGTTGCGTCTGGCCTTCTCCTGATCCTCCGGCACGGTCATATATTCAAAAATATCATGACCGATTTCGATCCGCGCGCCATAGATCGCGAGCATGACGGCCTCATGCCCCCTATTGAAACTTGTATAACGGTATTGCCTGTCGACGGAAAAGACGAGCGCATCGGGACCGTCGATTATTCCGCGCAGCATCGAGTACTGGACTTTCAGCGCAGCTTCAGCCTGATCGCGTTTAACCCGCGTTCGCAGCGCCATGATGCCAAAAGACAGGTCTCCGGACAACTCCATCAAGATCGCGATTTCCACGGCATCGAAAGCGTCGACTTCCGTGGAGTAGATGCTCATGGCTCCGAAGGTCGAATTGTCGTTGGCCAGCGGTAAAGCGATTAGGGATCGATACCCGCCGCGAGCCACCAATTCCAGCACCGGTGCAATTGAGACGTCAGTATCGATATCGCGTATTATAACCGGATGGCCCGTTCGGATCGCAGTACCGCCGGGACAACTGCCGCGTTCAGTATCCGCCCATGACAGGTTGAGCGCTTCTACATATCCGGCTTCGTAACCCGCGCGGGCAACGGGTTTCAGCGTTTTGCTTTCGTCTTGTATCGCGAATCCTACCCACGCCCTGCAATATTCCCCGACTTCGACTATTATTTTACATGCCTCGTCCAACAAATCAGATTCGTCCTTCATATGAATGAGGGCTTGATTCAGGTCGCTGAGCATCCGCAGCTTACGGTTCAGATGGGCAAGTTCCGAGACGTCCATCAGGCTGACGAGCGCCAGAGGTCTGCCGAATATGCGCAGGATCTTTGTCGACAGGATGAAATGGTAGTTGACGCGGGCTCCGTTTATCAAAAATGGAATGGAAACCGCGACGTTTTCTTTATCGGTACCGGCCTCGAACTTGTCCAGAACCGTATTGCGCAATGTGCAAACGGCGCAGATCTTTCCGGACCCGCATCCCTCGAGAGCCTCTTTCGCGTTGAGGCATCCCAGCGCTTCGCCGATGCGGAGGCCGATCATGTCTTCTATGGGAGTTCCGGTGAATCGCGCCGCGGAATGGTTCGCTTTATAAACTCTGCGGTCTTTTTCCAGTAGTGCCATGATGACGGGTGTATTTTCGTATATTGCCTCCAGTTCAGCCTCCTGTCCCTTGGTCCGTTCATGCGCGTCGAATAGTTCGAACGCCATCTCGATGGAGCTCTGAAGCACGAAATCGCCGGAATTTTTTATCACGTAGCCGTACCGGGTAATGCCGCGTACCTTCTCCACCATCTCCCTTTCCGAGTGCGATGTGAGGAAGACGATAGGCATGTTCCGATTCGCGAGGATCCGCCGCGCTGCTTCGGTGCCGTCGATCCCGTTGCCGAGGTCTATATCCATCAGCACGAGGCGTATTGCTTCGCTCCCGCAGGCAAGGTCCACCGCTTTCTCGCCCGTGCCCGCGCTGAAGACTGCATAACCGAATCGCGTGAGAACCATCTTCTGCGCCATCGCGATGATGGCCTCGTCCTCGACAAGCAGTATGGTTTTTCGATTCAGCGCTTTCGAGGCTTTTTCGTCTTCCTGCAAAGGCGCCTCCTCTTCAGCCGCGCAACTAGATTCGGGCTATTTAGAACTATAGAAATGACAGTCATACGCTAGTCTACTATTTTCTTCCCATTTAAAGACATATCGCATAATATCCATAGCCGGCCGATTGGCCGTAATGGTCTGTTTCGATGAGCCAGAACATAAAAAGTATTGGTTGAGCGGCAGGCGGTTGTCAAATTTTCCGATTGGTATCATACGCGTCACCATCGGCCAACGCCGGTGCCGGTGCAAGCGCGCGAATTGAATGCGAGGCGATTCCGGGCGTCTGGAAAGCCAATCTCTGGACGACGGCGATACCGTCATTCACGTTTCGATATATCCCCGGAATGCGCCTCGTTAGAATCCCGAGACGCGGTTGCGGCCGTGGTGTTTGGACATGTACAGGAACTGGTCGGCGCGCTCGACGAGGCCTTCCATGCTGTCGCCGTCCTGCAGCCCGGCCACGCCTATGCTGATCGTGACACTCCAGGGCACACCGGGAAAACGGATGGCCGCCACGCTGTCCCGGATGCGGTTGGCGATGAACTGGGTAATCTCGGGGTTCGACTTGACCATGTACACGATGAATTCCTCACCGCCGTAACGGGAGACCGTGTCGCTCGTCCGTATCGCCCCCTGGATTGTCTGGGCCACAACCTTGAGCACTTCGTCTCCGACCGCGTGCCCGAGTTTGTCGTTGACCTTCTTGAAGTGGTCGATGTCGAGCATCAGCACATGCAGCGGTTCCTTGTAACGGATGGCGCGCGAAAACAGGTGCGTGGCGACCTGCTGGATGTAGCGCCTGTTGTACAGTCCCGTCAGGGTATCCTTGTAGGACAGGTTCCAGAGCTCCTCGTTCTCCGCTTCGAGGTTCTTGAGGCGCTCCTCGCTTGGCAGGACGCTGTTCCTGACGATGTTCGCGCCGAAGACCGACAGCATGACGCCGAAAACCAGCACGCTCGCGAACTCGATGGTGACCGCCTCGCCGCTGAGCACGGCAAGCTGGAATATCGCGGCGGCGCAGGCAAGCGCCGAGAGGACGAGGAAGCCGGGGCGGCTCCAGATGACGAACCCGTAGACGACCAGTCCCGGCACCAGCAGGTACGGCGTGACTCCGGCGAGCACATCGAGGGCGCACATCGAGAACGTGAACAGGTAGGTGCCCGCCGCGATGCGGCGGCTGCGGTTCGAGTCGCTGGAAAGATGCTTCTCTCTCCCGCTCAGCAACAGCATGACAGCGAGGACGACGCTGCCAAGCGCGGGCAGGGCGGGAAGAGCCACCCTGAGCAGGTACAAGGACCGGTCGATCGTTCCCGGCCGGGTCGACAAGGCCCGCAGACCCATCAACACCGCCGCAACGAACACCATGCCGAGCGTATTGAACGTGCCGGCGGACATCGATGTATACGTCTTGACGGTTTCAGGTGATCTTGCGGGGCGCGCGGCTTTCATGGATCATTCATTCCTTTTGCGTTTTTTCAATGAGTTCCCGGGTATGCTCGCCATGCCGTAACCCTATGCTTTGGCACCCGCGTTGTCAATGAAGGGGCATCGTCCGGATGCTGGAGCCGTTCCTTCACCGCCCTGGTCGCGCTACCTGAGCCTGTCCGGGTTCAGGCCCTCGAGCTCCGGGATGACGAACAGGCCATCCTTGCGGACGAGGCGACCGTCGAGCCATATCTCGCCGCCGCCAGTTTCAGCAGTCTGGATCAGGACCAGGTCCCAGTGGACAGCGGAGCGGTTGCCGTTGAAGCAATCGTCGTAGCTGTTGCCCGGCGTGAAATGTATCGATCCGGAGATCTTCTCGTCGAACAGCGTCTCCTTCATGGCCCTGGTGATGTACGGATTGACGCCGAACGCGAACTCGCCGACATAGCGTGCGCCTTCGTCAGTATCCAGGATTCGATTGATGCGCTCGTCGTCGTTGCTGCTCGCCTTGATGATTTTGCCGCCCTTGAACTCGAAACGGATGTTCTCGAAGGTAAAGCCATCGTGCTCGCTGGGCGTATTGTAGCTGATGACGCCGTTGACCGAGTCGCGGACAGGCGCGGTATAGACCTCGCCGTCGGGGATGTTCATCGTGCCGTCGCATTTGATCGGAGGCAGGCCCTTGATGGAGAACGACAGGTCGGTGCCCGGCCCGATGATGCGCACCTTGTCGGTCCTGGCCAGGTAGTCGACCAGGGGATCCATCGCCTTGGACATGCGGGCGTAATCCATGGTGCATACGTCGAAGAAGAAGTCCTCGAAGGCTTCCTCGCTCATCGCGGCCATCTGGGCCATGGCCGGGCTGGGGAAGCGAAGCACTACCCAGCGAGTCCCAGGAAGGCGGGTCTCGATATGCACCTTCTGCCAGATGTTCTTGTTGTACAGGTCAAGTTCGCGGCCACAGAGGTCGGACCACGCCGAAAGGTTGCGCCAGGCGTTGTAGCCAATGAAGCAGTCCATCTCCTTCATGCGGTCCTGCTCGAAGCGGGCCTGCAGCTCCACCTGTTCCGCCGGCGCGTCTTTGAGGAGAGCGCGGTCGAGCGTCTTGTCGCGGAGCGATACGAAGGCGCGTCCGCCGGCCTCATGGACGGCCCTGACGATGGCACGGTCGAACGCCGGCTCGAGCCCGGTGTCCTGGATCAACACGTTGTCACCCTGCTTCACCGCTACGGAATAGGTAACTAGTATACTGGCAAGCCGTTCGAGGCGGGGATCTAGCATGGTGACTCCTTGAATCGGTCGTTCTGGCCCCGGAAATATACCATATCTTATCGGGCCGTGACAAAGCTGTTGGCGATCGATACCCACAAGGCATATACTGAATTCGCATTCACTCACGAGGAGATACCACGTGTTCCAGAAGCAACCCATGATGAGACGAGTATTGTACTCCCTGACGCCGATCGTGGCGCTGGCGGTTTGGCTCTACGGCCCCCGTGTCCTTGCCACGCTCGCCGTCAGCCTTGGCATAGGATTCCTGGTCGAATACCGCTTCGAGAAGAAAAAAGGCGGCAAGGTGAGCGAAGCGGTGTTCGTGACAGGCACCCTGTTCGCGCTGTCGATGCCACCCGCGGCGCCGCTGTGGATAGTCGCCATCGGCATAGCCTTCGCGGTCTTCATGGCCAAGGAAGTCTACGGCGGCTTCGGGCGGAACGTTTTCAATCCGGCGATTGCTGGCCGCCTCTTCGTCTACATCGCCTTCGCAGGCACGCTTGGCGCGAATTTTTTCCAGCCCGGCGGGTTCGGCGCAGCGGCGGGCAGCCTTTTCGGCCGGCCGGACGCGGTCTCCGCGGTCACCCCGCTGGCCGCGATGCGTGCCGGCATCGATGTCCCGATACTCGGCTTGCTCCTGGGCAACAGGGCGGGCTCGATTGGCGAGTCGAGCGTCGTCCTGATCGCGGCCGCGGCCATCTACCTCGTCGCTACCAAGACAGCGCAGTGGAGGTTGATAGTCTCGACGCTGCTCGGCGGCGGCGCCGTCGCGGCCGGCCTGGTTTTCGCCGGAATCACCAAGGCCCTGCCGCCGGCGAGCCTCCTGGCCGGCAGCTTCCTCTTCGTAGCCGTATTCATGGCCACCGACCCGGTCTCGGCCCCAAAAAAACCAGCCGCGCAATGGGCCTACGGCCTGTCCATCGGTGCTGTCATCATCGTAATACGCAGCTTCAGCCTGTTCCCTGAAGGCACGAGCTTCGCGTTGCTGCTGGGCAACACCTTCGCGAGCCTCTACGACAGGATCGCTGTCGACGCCGCCAGGAAGAAAGCGGCCCGCGCGGCTCCGGCAGGTTCCGCCGCTGGCAAGGAGGCGGCCAAATGAAGAAAGACTCCATGCTGTATGTCGTCATCTTCACCTTCGTGGTGTGCGCGGCCTTCGTGGTCGTGCTCGCGGTCGCCAACGAGGTGACGAAACCGATGGTGGAGGCAAACAAGCTGTTTGCGACACGATCGGCAGTGCTCGGCGCCTTCGGCATACCCTATGCCGATGCGGCAGACGCTTCGGCCAGGTACGATGCGCAGGTAAAGGAACTCGACGGGGAAGGCGGCAAAGGCTGGACGTCGAACATCGACGGCGTTGAATTCATCGCTGTCGAGGCGGCCGGCCCGGGGCTCTGGGGCACGATCAGGGTAATACTGGCGGCATCGCCGGACGGCGAGCGGGTCCGCGGCATACGCGTCGTGGCGCAGAATGAAACGCCGGGCCTCGGCGGACGTGTCGAAGAGCCGTGGTTCCTCGGCCAATTCGACGGCGAGCGCTCCCCCGACGGCAAGGTCGCGGTAAAGGCCGGCGCCGAGGCCTCGGGCAAGGCCGATGCCGACAAGGAGAACGGCAGGGTAGACGGCATATCGGGAGCGACGAGGACAAGCCAGTCGTTCGAGGCCATCGTCAACGCGGGACTGGCCGCGCTCAAGGCCGGAGGGGTCAAATGATCAAATCCAAGGCATACGCCGTCCTCAAGGACAACCTCTGGACGAACAACCCCATCTTCATCCAGATACTCGGCATATGTTCGACGCTCGCGGTGACGAACAACCTGCGCAACACCATGATCATGACCCTGGGCGTGACGTTCGCGACGGCGCTTTCGAGCCTGACGCTGTCGGCGATGAAAGGCCTGATTCCCCGCAAGGTGCGGATGATCATCCAGGTAGTCGTCATGTCGTTCTACGTGATACTGCTCGATATCCTGCTGCGGGCCTACCTGCCCGACGTCTCCAAGCAGCTCGGACCGTACGTCGGGCTGATCATCACGAACTGCATACTCATGGGCAGGGCGGAAGCCTTCGCCCAGGCGAACAAGCCGCTGCTTTCGTTCTGGGACGGGTTGACCAGCGGCCTGGGCTACATGTCAGTGCTGATGGCCATAGCGGTAGTGCGCGAGCTGCTCGGATTCGGGACGCTCTTCGGCTTCCGAATCCTGCCCGAGTCATTCGTCAACTGGACCATCATGATCATGGCGCCGAGCGCATTCTTCCTGGTAGCCATGGTGATGTGGTGGGCCAAGACCCTCCAGGCCAAGCGTATGGCCGCCGACAAGGAGGCAAAGAAATGATGCCGCTCATCAACCCGGTGACGCTGTTCTTCGCGTCGATATTCACGAGCAACATCCTCCTGTCCAATTTCCTGGGCATGTGTTCCTTCATTTCCATCTCCAAAGACTGGAAGAGCTCGTTCGGACTCGGGATGGCGGTGACCGTCGTCATGACCCTTACCACGGCCATCAGCTGGATCATCCTGTATTTCATCATCACGCCGCTCGGCCTGGAGTACCTGTCCTTCATCGTGTTCATCGTCGTGATAGCGGCGGTGGTACAGATCCTGGAAATGGTCATAGACAGGGCGAGCCCCGCCCTGTACATGAGCCTTGGCATCTTCCTGCCGCTTATCACCGTCAACTGCGCGATACTCGGCGCCATCCTGTTCATGCAGATCAGGAGCTACGGATTCATCCAGTCGGTGGCATTCGGCGCAGGTTCCGGCATGGGATGGTGGCTGGCGATCATGCTGCTGGCGGCAATCCGCGAGCGCACTGAAAAGAACCCGGTACCGGCAGGACTCAAGGGACCAGGAATCACGATGATCACGATAGGCTTCATGGCGATGGCCTTCATCGGCTTCTCCGGCATGATAGCGGTACAGTAAGGAGCAGCGCGTGAACCCAATCGCACTCGGCCCCCTCGTCGTCGCCGGTTCAGCAGCCTTCCTGGCCCTCGTCATCGCCCTGGTCGACCGCGTCGTCAACAACTACGGCGAAGTGACGATAGACATCAACCACGGCAAGAAACTGTTCAAGGTGCAAGGCGGCTCGGCGTTGCTCGGGACGCTGGCCACGCAGGACCTGTTCGTGCCGTCTGCATGCGGCGGGCGCGGCTCCTGCGGCGCCTGCAAGGTCCGTGTCCTGTCCGATGTCGGGCCGGTCCTGCCGACCGAGACGCCGTATCTGAGTCCGCAGGAGCTGTCGAACAGCGTCAGGCTTTCCTGCCAGGTCAAGCTCAAGAAGGATATCGCCATTGAACTGCCCGAGGAGCTGTTCAGCGTCAGGAAGTTCAAGGCGACCGTCGAGAAGATACGTGACCTCACCTACGACATAAAGGAAACGACGTTCAGGCTCGACGATCCCAAGGCCATCGATTTCGTCTGCGGCCAGTACGTGCAGATTGTCGTGCCGCCGTACGGCGAGATCAAGGAAAGCGTTCAGCGGGCGTACTCGATGTCGTCCCGCCCCGGAGACTCGGGCCGCGTGGAACTTCTTGTCCGGCTCGTACCCGGCGGCATCGCGACCACCTGGGTGCATACGATGCTCAAGGAAGGCGACAAGGTCGAACTCGTCGGTCCCTTCGGCGAATTTCGCGTCCACGACACGCCTGCGACGATGGTGTGCGTCGCCGGTGGCTCGGGCATGGCGCCTTTCAATAGCATGTTCCATGACATGCGGGAACGGGACACGTTCCCCGACAAGGATATCTGGTACTTCTTCGGAGCGAGAACCACCCGCGACATGTTCTACCTGGACGAACTGCGGCAACTCGCCAGGGAATGGCCGCGCTTCCACTTTGTGCCGGCCCTGTCGGAACCGAAACCCGAAGAGCGTTGGGAAGGCGACATCGGGCTGATCACCGATGTGCTCGACCGCTACATCAAGGACCGCGTCGCCAGGGACAAGGGCCTCGAAGGCTACCTCTGCGGCAGCCCCGGCATGATAAACGCCTGCATAGCCGTGATGACCAAGAACGACATCGCCGAGTCGAACATCTACTACGACAAGTTCGCCTGACGCAAACGGAGGAACCATGAAAAACACGCAAGCGGAGCGGCTCGCGTACGAGCAGATGAAGCCAGGCGCCATTACGGCCCAGGGATTTCTGGGCTCGGACATGAGGAGCATCGCCGACATCGTCGAATCGGACCTCGAAGCGTTCCGCCGTGCCAGGATCGACCCCGATGACGCGGCCGCATTCCTCCAACGCCTGAGGGATCTGGGACAGAAGGGTCTCGGCGAGCCTACAGGCGTCGGCGAAAGCCTCGTGGTCACGGTCGGGGACGCGCGCGGAGTGCTGCCCTGCCCCTTTCACGACGGCAGCTTCCACAAGAACTCGATCGAGGCCGTCGACGAACGCTCCGGAGCCAGGGTGGTCTACTCCGACCTGTCAATCCACCTCCTTGCCGCTCACCGGTTCTGCCAGGGCACGGGAAGCCCGTTCAGGCTCGATCCGGAGACGCTGGCTTCGATGATGAAGTGAGTACGACGCGTCTGCTCAAGTCATTCGTCCAGAGGGCGCTGTTCTCCCTGGAGCAGTTCTCCAGGCACGAGATGGCCAACCACGCGGCCGCCGGCGCCTACTCGTTCCTCCTTTCGGCCGTACCGGCCATGCTGGTCATCGTGTACCTGTCGTCTCTCGCCACAATCACCTTCGACGCAGACGAGCTGCTTGGGCTGTTCAGTCAGTACCTGGACGCCTTCGGAGGCAAGGACGCCCTGCGCGCCTTCATCCTGAAGCCACTGGCGGGCTTCGCCGGGGCATTCGGCCTCGTCAACCTGGTATGGGCCGCGCGGCTGTTCGTCGTATCGATGCAACGTGGCTTCCGGGTCATCTGGTCGGATGCCGTCAAGGCAAACCCTTTCAGGGAAAACATCCTGACCTTCGTCGTCGAACTCATCATCATGATCGCCGTCGTGGCCATATTCGCTGTCAGCCAGATAGCGCACGCCTTGCCCGGCCTGGCTGTACGGGTCCCCGTACGGCTCCTGCCCGTCCTGGCCCTGTGGTTGTTCGTCGCGCTCACCTACCGTAACATGCCGCCCAAAAAGCCGCGCCTCGCGCACACCGTCGTTGCATCGTCTCTGTGCGTGGCAAGCTATACGGCGCTCGGCGCGCTGCTCGGCCTGACTCTGAACACTGCCCGGTACGGCCTCCTGTACGGCATCCTGGGCAACCTGATCGTCGGACTCATCAAGGTCTACTTCTTCTTCTGGCTATACTTCTTTTTCGCCGAGCTGACCTACACCGTGGAATTCTTCGACTCGCTGCTCTTCGCCCGCTTCCACCGGCTGGATTCTTCGGACAAGCCGGCGGGAAGAATAGAGCGCACGCTGTTCTCGGAGCCGGCGCGGCTGTTCAGGCGCTACGCCCGCGAGTATCCAGCCGGACAGACCATTTTTTCCAGGGGCGACGACGACCGGAGCGCCTTGTACCTGTACCGGGGATCGGTAGGAATCCACCTGAGGCCCCCGGACAGCACCAGCTCCGCTCCGCTGTCGACGGTAGAGGAAGGCGAGTTCTTCGGCGAGATGTCGTGGATACTCGAGGAACCCCGTTCGGCCTGGGCTGTCGCCAGCACCGACTGCACGGTGTTCGTGCTTCCGGCGGGCCTGTTCGAGCGCTTTCTCGCGCAGGATGCCGGCGCTTCCAGGCGCCTCGTCGAGATTCTGGCCGCCCGCCTCAAGGCCAACAACGAGTTTCTCTCCAGGGCAGAGCCACGATGAGGCTGCTCGTCGTGTCCGATACGCACGGGGACTGGCGGAGCCTCGCGTCGGTGCTCGCGCTTCTCGGCAGGTCGGTCCAGGCGCTCATCCACCTCGGCGACGGTTCCGGCGACACCAGGGCTGCCTTCAGTTCCGGTGTTCCGATGCCTCCAGTGTATTGCGTGCGCGGCAATGTCGACTCGGATCATTCGGTGCCCATACTGCGCAACTTCGACGCCTCCGGAAGGCTCGTCATCTTTGCCCACGGCCACCGCTACCCTCTTGGCGAAGGCACTTCCTGCCTCGCGCGCGCCGCGAGGGACGCGGGGGCCCGAGCCTTCTTCTTCGGGCACACGCACGTTCCCCATTACGAGGACCGGGGCGGCATCGTCATACTCAACCCCGGAAGCCTATCCCGCCCGCGCGGCCCCTGGGGCCCCAGCTTCGCGATCGTCGAGGCGCCGCCGTCGTCGATGTGCCTCGACGTGAAACTGTACGAGCTTCTGGGACCGCTTTCCAGGCCCCGCCTGCGCGTCATCCGGCCCTGAAGCTCCCGCAGGACACTTGCGCAGACCAGGGAAAGACAGGATAGTACCAGTATGGAAGCCAAGAGAAAGCGCGGCGGCGAGCTGCGTGCCGGAATCGTCGTAGGCCTGGGCTCCGCCATATTCTTCATCGCGGCCGGAGTCGCGATAGGCCTCATGGCGGCAAGACGCCCGGATCCGCTCGTCGTCCAGGATGCCATCAAGTCGTATGTCCAGGGCATGGCCACCGCCGGCAAGATAGTCCTCGTCGAAGCGCAGCAGCGACTGGAGCTGAACGAAACGACGCCAGGACTCCTCTTCGGCGACAGCACCGTCGGCAGGTTCCTCGGCATCCGGTCGGACGCCACAGTGGAGGCGTCGGCCTGGGCGGACCTGTCGTTCGTCGTCGACCTGTACGCCACGGAGAGCTGGTCAGCGCGCTATGACCCCGTGGACGGCGGTTCGCTGGCTTTCGCGGCGCCGCCTTTGTCGATGCTGACCCCGGCCGTGCACACCGACACAATACGGATACAGACGACCGACCGTTCCATCCTCCTTGATGAAACCAGGCTGGAGGAAGCGGCGCTCCGCGGACTGACGGCCCGATTCGTCGAGGCCGCCTCGGCAATGCTCGACGATCAGGAACTTCGGTCCAGAGCCTCGGCGGCGCTGGAAGCCATCCTGCGCGCATTCGCGGCCCAGGGCCAGATCCCCGTGGCACGGGTCGACATATCGTTCGCGCCTGCCGAAGACTGACCTGCGCGAGAGCGGGTTCTCGATGATCATCGTGCTCTCGGGCAGAAGCGGCGCCGGCAAGACGAGCGCCTGCAGGCTGGTCGAAACTGCGCTGGCGTCCCGGGGAACGACGGTGGGAGGAGTACTGTGCGGCGCCGTGTTCGAAGCCGGAGTCAAAGTCGGGATACTTGTCAGCGACGTGTCCCGGGGTCCCGGACATCCCGCGGCAAACCTGGCGCGCGCCGTCCCTCCGGGTCTGAGGCGCGTTCCCCTGCCTGACCGCGGAGTTCCCGGTACTATCCGCTATGGCATGTGGAACTTCGACGAGGCCGCGCTCCGCGCGGCCGACGAAGCGATATCGCTGTTCATCTCCGCGTCAGGCTTCGCCGCCCGCCGTTCTATCGCGTTTGTCGACGAGATCGGGCCGATGGAGCTTGACCATGACATTGGCATGATACTGACGCTGGCCGGGCTCGACGCAGTGGCAGGCCGCGCCATGGCCGCGCAGGCACCCGATCAGTCGCCGCTCTGCATCGTCGTGGCGAGGCCCGACATAGCCGGCAGGCTGGCGATCCGGTGGCCGCGGTCACTGCGCATCGACATGGAAACGCTGTCGGTCAGGGAGGCCGCGGACGCGATGCTCCAGGCGCTCGGCAGCGGAAGCGCGTTGCCTAGCGGCTCGACGCTATCGTGATCGCCGATACCGGCCTGCCGTCGGCCCCGAAAAGGAGCCGTCGGTTGAGCGGGTCGGCGATGCGTTCGCCACGGTACACGAAGACATAGAAGTACTCGCCGGGAGGCAGCTCGAGCGACAGCTCGTAATGCCCGGGCTCTGACTCGTCGAGTTCATGGATGAAGGGATCCCAGCCGTTGAATGAACCCGCGACGGTGATACGCTGACCGGGCTCAGCTTCGAAATAAAACGACGCCCCGCCTTCCCTGGCTGGATCCCAGACGCCAAGCACTGTCCTCGGTCGCTGTGGCAGGCTAGCCAGCGACATCAACGCGCCCGTGCCACGGTCGCGCTCGGCTGACGGGTTGACAGGGTCGGCGGCCCACAAGCCATCGAGGACGAGCCGATACCGGACGGTCGTGGCTTCGCCGTACGGAATGGGCACGGCCAGGATGAATACGCCGTACCTGTTGACCTCGAACGGATGAACCGTCCGCCAGTCTTCGTTGGCGAACGCTGCTCCGACGAAACGGTACGGGCCGCTGACGCTCAGCACCAGGTGTTCCTCGACGACGACCGGTCCCCGCGCTTCCTTGAGCCCGGACAGGTAGAGGTGCAGGTCAACCGACGTCACGTCGAAAGCATGGGCTCCGCGCGCAGCCGAAAGGCAGATTACGCACGCGGCTGCCAGTACCGTCCGAATTTTCATCGCGGCTCCATCATGGTGATACTCCATCAGTATCGGCGCACCGGAGGCTTCACTTGATGAAGTCGAACCTCAATTGCGTCGGTTCGCCGTTTCATCCTATACATCCTTGAATTTATTCCGTTAATATAAGCGAAAGCCATGCCGAGACTTCAGGACATCGAGCAATTCAAGGCCACACTCAGGAGCCTCGGCAAGGAAACCGAGACGCTTGCCCAATGGGGCGAAGCCTGGCAGGACATGCCTCCCCCTCCCCAGGGGGTTCCCGACGACATCGCGGCCCTGCTCGGCGCCGGGAACGAGAGCGGAGCGCCAAGTCCGGGGAGCACCCTCGACACTCCACCCGCGGAGGGGGACTTCGCCTCCTTCCTCGACGACCTGTCGATAGGCGATGGACCAAAGGGAGGCGAAACCCCGCCGGACGATTTCGAGCTTCCCGCTGGACTCGAGGAACTGACGGAACCGCCGGCCGCCGAGACTGGCTCCCCAGGCTCGACAGAAGAAGCGATAGACGACTTTTCCGTTCCAGGATCCCTCCTTGAAGGCTTCGATTCTATTATCGAAAATTCTTCAGACGAGCCGGAGGCAACTGACGGGCAACCGTCGCCTGACGAAGCCGAAGAGCCCGTTGCCGACCTCGAACCCGTAACCGAAACGCCCGAAGATGATTTCAGCGTCCCCGAATCCCTGCTCGAAGGACTCGAGTCCGCTGCAGGGCCGGAGGAAGCCAGCCCCGAGAAAACCGAACCGGAAGCCGAGGAGACGTTTGGCCTCGACGACCTCGAATCCCTGTCAGGCAGACCCGGCGAGGACGACATGGCCGGCGATTTCTCGATGCCAGAATTTGCGGCCGAGGAATCCGCCGCCGCGTCACCGGAATCTGGCCCCGAGCCTGAGCCTGAGCCCGAACCCGAGCCAGAACCCGTTGCGCTGCCAAGCTTCGACCTCGGGTCAGAATCGATTGAAGGCGATTCCTTCGACCAGTTCGACCTCGGCGGCGCCCAGGATGATGGCGGCCCGGCCGCGTCGGTCCCGGAACTCGGTGCCGAGGATTTCTCCAGGGGAATGGCCGCCAATGACATAGATGGCCAGCTTGCTTCGCTCGACAGCGAGGCACCCGCGGCTGACAATTTCTCGCTCGACACCGATTGGGGCGGCGACTTCAGCATCCCAGGTTTCGAGATGGGAGGAGAGAAAAGCCCTGCGCCCGCCAGGAAAGCCCAGGCGTTGGCGAGAGCGCCGCTTGGCGGGGCGTTTGGCGAGGATGCTGCCAAGCCCAGGGAAGAAAAGCAGGCACGCCCTGTGGATCTGAGCGATGCACAGGCGGATGCCCTGCAGGATACCTTGCTGTCCTATCCGCTCAACCTGCGGCTTGCGGTGGAAGACATCATAGCCAACGCCAAGGGTACCGAGTCACAGCAGTCAGACTTGATTTGGATGCTGGTGACGCGGGCCACCGCAAGGGATACCGCAAAATTCGCGGGCCACATCCTCAAGCGCTACATCGAGATACCAGCCGGCTTCGCCAAGAGAAGCGGTGCGGCCTTCGAAACCGAAAAAGGGAGCCTCCGGTACGTTTTTGTCCATTCGATCCTGCCGGTCCTGCAGATCCTGCTCCTCGTCGCTGTCGGCGCGGGCGCCCTCTTCTACCTTGGCTACACCTTTGCCTATCGGCCGCTCAGAGCCAACTCGCTCTATTCCCAGGGCCGCAGGCAGATCGACCTCGACAAGTACGGAGAGTCGCTCGAGTTCTTCGATCGTGCCGACAAGGAATGGACGATGAAGGGCTGGCACTACCGCTATGCCGAAGCATACGCCGACAAAGGCCAGTACCCCCGCGCCGAGGCGATGTACGACAGGCTTCTCAAAAAGTGGCCCAGGGAAACGAAAGCCGCCCTCGATTACGCGAAAATGGAATACGATATCCTTTCGTTCGACAAGACCGAGTCGGTGTTGCAGCTCCACATCCTGCAGCGTGACTACTTCAACCGAAGCGCATTGCTCCTCTCCGCGCTGAATTATCTTGCGTGGGCGGACTTCTCGGAGCAACGATACGAAGGCCCGGATGTCGCGCTGGTCGAAAGCCTCTACGAGAAGGCAAGGCTGCAGCTGGCGACGCTGATGGAGCGCCATGGCCGCTCGGACTCCTACCTCGAGCTGATGCTCGTCTACCTGATCCGGACGGAGCACTCCGGAGGCAAGGACAAGCTCGGCGATATCCATCCGTTGGCTGAATACTTCATAGGCAACCGCAAGAGCACCTGGTCAGCGGCGACGCTGGCCGAGCTCGGCGACTATCTCCTGGGCAGGAACGAGACCGACCATGTCAACGCGGTATTGCTGGCAGCGGTCGACAGGGACGGTTCCCTGCCCGAGGCCCATGCCGCCATGGCCCGCTGGAACAGGCGATCGGGTTTCCCGCAGGATGAACTCAAGGCTCTCGAATTCGCGGCCCGGTTCTTTGCCGAAGCCGACGCCAAAACCGGGCTTTCTATAAAACGGACGAAGCGCTACATGGATTCGCTGATCCGGCTCGGAGAATTGCGCCGGGAGAACGGCAGAAGCCTCGACGCTGAAGATTCGTTCAACCTTGCGATTGAACGATACGAGCGTGCCCTGTCCGGGCTCCAGATCAGACGTGATCCCCAGTACGGCAAGGCGTATGCCCTGCTTGCCGACATCTACTATTCGGAACGCATGGACTTCGACGGAGCCCTCAGGCTCTACTCGCAAGCCGAGAAGAATGGCTGGGTGACACCGGAAACCGATTACCGGCGCGGCTATATACACTATGTGCAGCCAAGCGATGACGGCACGGCCGCGCTCGGGTTCTTCTACCGCGCAGGCCTCGATGCCAACGCATCCCCTTACCTGCAGTGGGCAACAGCCAACGCCCTCTATGCCCGCGGGGACTACTTCGCGGCCCAAGGATATCTGTCGACTCTCGCCGACAGGCTCCAGTTCGAGCTCGACACGATTGCCCTGCCGAGTCCGCAGACAAAGCCGTCACATGCAGAAATCGTCGAGCTTCTGACGATGACCAGGAACAACATGGGAGCGGCGCTCTACCGGGTGGCTGAACGCATGGGCGATGCGCGGCGCCGCGCCGACGCCATGGTGGAATTCACCGAGTCCGCAAGGCTGTACGATTCGCTGTCCAGGGACCAGACAAGCATGATCCGTTCGGAATCGAAAAACCTCGGCTTTCTCAACCTCGACTTCGTACTTCACCCGCTGCGCGGCATCGACCTTGCCCTGTACCGGACAATCCCGACCGAGATGACCTACCCCAGGAAATAGGGCGGTACGCGGGACCTGGACTCCCGCGTCTTCCCGCATGACAATTAATAAACGCCACAGTTTTTCTCCGCCAGCGCTGTTGCCAAAGGAGACGCCCTTGCCCGTTGACGTCAGCATGCCTCCATCGACGCTTGCGCTGAACCGCGCTCGATCGCCGGCTTCGCTTTCATGCTCGCAGCCATCGTGGCGTCACGCGCCTGGAGCTATCTCCTGTTCCACAGCCTGGCCGAGCTGTTCAGCATCATCATAGCGGCCAGCTACTTCCTGGTTGCCTGGCACACCCGCAAATACAACCAGGTGCCTTCACTCGTGACGCTTGGCTTCGACGCCTCGGCGTCCATCCGGGAGCAGGCCGAGATCCTCCGCGAAGCGGCTGCGGGCAAGGCTGTCAGGCTGGAGATTCCGGCACCCGGCGAGGTCATGGTTGCCGCTGACCGCGACATGCTCGATACCGTGCTCCGCAACCTGCTTCAGAACGCAGTAAAGTTCTCGCCCGCCGGGGCGTGCGTCTCTGTACGTACCGAACGGAATGGTGCGGTATGGCAGATTTCCGTCGATGACACGGGTATCGGAATGGATGCCGACGATCTGTCGAAATTGTTCAAGGTGGATGGCCATCTCCACCGCATCGGGACGAACGGCGAGCGGGGAGTCGGCTTTGGCCTCATCCTGTCGATGGAATTCATCAGGCTTATGTACGGCAGGCTGGACGTGACGAGCGTTCCAGGCAAAGGATCGTCATTCCGGCTGTCCTTGCCGGCAGACGACAGAAGGCGGCTTGTACGCTGATGAACGCGTACCGAGCGTCTGGGAAGCGGTGTTACCTGGCGCCTTATCCTTTGTTCCTCTACTGAATGGTTTTTCTTTTGAAACGCGACATAGAACACAATCCCTGCAATGACCAGCCCCGGATCGAAAGCCCTTGTTTTTACGGCTCCCGGAGGACACATGGCGATAGCCTGGATGGTATTGATGTCAGCGCGACTATTCCGACTCTCGCGCCTATCGTCGCGTGATTGACGAAAGCGTTCGCGAACGAACGCGCAGGTTCGTCAAGCGCGTCTTGCAATAAAAGATGTTTTTAGTGGGCGATACTGGGCTCTCGTCAATCGAGTACGATTGACGTCGCGTTCGCGAACGAACGCGTACTCAGGCGCCGCCAGTACTCTGGCGAAGAACCAGTGACTTCAAACGTTCGCTTTCGCTCGCTAAGGCGTAGGGAATTTTTTGTATGGATTCGCCTTCGGCGAATGGCGCAAACCGAGTGATCGCGAATCGTGGACGATTCGCGTCGCGTTCGCGAACGAACGCGCGGGTTCGCGAAGCTTACCTTCATTCCATGTGCTTTTTATGGGCGATACTGGGATTGAACCAGTGACTTCTACCGTGTGAAGGTTCGTCAAGCGCGTCTTACAATAAAAGATGTTTTTGGTGGGCGATACTGGATTTGAACCAGTGACTTCTACCGTGTGAAGGTTCGCGAAGCTTACCTTCATTCCATGTGCTTTTTATGGGCGATACTGGGATTG
>CAZNXK010000028.1:0-31634 GCA_964576835.1 uncultured Treponemataceae bacterium
GCAGCCGGAGTGCCGATCAAGGCCCCGGTCGCGGGCATCGCGATGGGCCTGATCACCGAAGGCGACCGCTACGCGGTACTGTCCGACATACTCGGCGACGAGGATCACCTCGGCGACATGGACTTCAAGGTCGCGGGCACAGAGGCAGGCATCACAGCCTTCCAGATGGACATCAAGATATCCAACGTCTCGACCGAGATCATGACCAAGGCGCTCGACCAGGCCCGTCGCGGACGGCTGCACATCCTCTCGATCATGAACAAGACGATATCGGTACCCGCGGCGGAAATTTCCGAGTATGCGCCCAAAATTCTCACCGTCAAGATAGACGTGGACAAGATCGGCGCCATCATCGGGCCGGGCGGCAAGAACATCAAGGCGCTCTGCGAGCAGTACGGCGTCAAGATCAATGTCGACGACGACGGTTCGGTGACAATTTTCGGCGCCAACCAGAAGGCCTCGATGGAGGCCAAGGCGGCGGTGCTCGGCATCGCCCAGGACCCGGAGGTAGGCATCGTCTACCAGGGCACGGTCAAACGCGTCATGGATTTCGGCGCTTTCGTGGAGATCCTGCCAGGCAAGGAAGGGCTCGTGCACATATCGCGCCTGTCCCGCACCAGGATCAACGCGGCGAGCGACGTCGTAAAGGAAGGCCAGGTCATCCCTGTACGGCTCCTCGAGGTCGACAAGCTGGGACGGCTGAACCTGTCGTACATCGATGCCATAGACGACCCTGACCAGAAGAAGTAGACTGCCAGCCAAGGCCAGTCCCTGGATTCACGAAGAAGGCCGGCCGCAAGTCCGGCCTTCTTCTTTCATGAGGCTTTTTGCGATTCGCCGCGATCTGGAGCGGACTGTATAACGATGCAAGGAAAATGATGCCCAACGACAGGATTCATCGCTATGCGATTGCTCCGGGTGCAGAGCTGATGGTCGATCCGATGCCGCAGTCATCTGGCGTCGCCATCGGGCTGTGGTTTCCGGTGGGCTCCGCGTACGAGCGTGACAGCGAACGTGGCCTGTCTCATTTTGTGGAGCACATGGTGTTCAAGGGAGCCGGTTCCCGCGACGCCGAGGAGCTGTCACGGGCCATCGACAGGGTCGGCGGTTACCTGAACGCCTTCACCGAACGCGAAGCCGTCTGCCTCCATTGCCTCATTCCGTCGGAATTCGCAGGGCTCGCCATAGAAGTCCTCCTTGACATGGCGTACCGGCCCCGTCTCGCTGCCAAGGAATTCGAGCGCGAAAAAGACGTCATAATAAACGAGATCATGGCGGCAGAGGACGACATCGAGGAGGCGGCCCAGGACGAGTTCTTCGCCATGGCCTACCGGGGCCATCCCGCGGCCAGGCGGATCGCGGGCAGGGTGCTCGACATCAGACTGGCGGGTTTCAGCGCGTTGGAACGTTTCCACGACGAACGATTCGTGCACGGACCTGTCATTATGAGCGTAGCGGGCGCGGTGGAGCCGGATCGGATAGCCAGCCTTTTCGAGGCGGGCGTGCCGCATCGAGCGACGGCGCGACTTCCAGGATGGGAGCCGGGTCCCCTGTCATTCAACAGGACGAGACGCATGGTCAAGGCGCCTGGCAGCCAGGTGTACGTCTTTACCGGCTTGCCCGTGGAGACTTTCATATCGGAAGATGATTTCTGGCGGCTTTCGGCCGCCAGCTCAGCGTATGGCGAGAGCATGAGTTCGAGGCTGTTCATGCATCTGCGGGAGGAACGCGGCCTATGCTACAGCGTCTCGAGCGCTTTCAGCCTATCACGCCTGGCGGGCATATGGGGCGTTTCTTCATCGACGACTCCTGCGCAACTGCCACGATTCGCCGAAGCCTACCTCGAGGAGGCCCGTTCCCTGCACTCGCGCGGCCTGTCCGAAGTCGAGATCGCAGAAGCCGTTTCCAGGATTAGGGGACTGCTCGAGCTGGCCTCGGACGACCCGGAGTATCGCATGAAGCGCCTTGCCAGGCAGTTCATGTTCGATGGAAACATCGAGACCATGGCCGCGACAATGGCACGACTCGATCCAGGCGCAGGCGCGGTCGATTCGGCTTCCGTCGATGTCCTCGTGCGGCGCCTCCTCGACCCGGAGAACGAGAGCGTCCTCCTGTACGGCAAGCTGGGCTTGCGTACCGTCCGCACAGGCGCCGCCTTGTTCGGGGCTGCGGTGGCAGAACAGCTAGACTCGCCCGAGGAGCGCTAAGGTGGAAGAACTGAAGGTACGGGTCGAACTACTCGCCGGGGCATCGGCGCCTGTGTACCAGACCGCAGGTTCCGCTGGCGCGGACCTCTGCGCCAGGCTGGACGCGCCGGTGGTTCTCGCGCCGCATTCCCGCGCCATCGTTCCGACCGGCGTCAGGATTGAGCTGCCCGCGGGCTACGAGGCCCAGGTGCGGTCCCGATCGGGTCTGGCCGCCAAGTTCGGCATTGCCTGCCTCAACGCGCCGGGCACGATTGATTCGGACTATCGTGGGGAGGTCATGGTGATACTCGTGAACCACGGTGTCGAAACGTACACGGTGGCCGATGGCGACAGGATAGCACAGCTCGTCATAGCGCCGGTAACGAGGGCGGTCTTCAACGCGGCTTGCGACCTGGCGGCGAGCGATCGCGGATCCGGCGGCTTCGGGTCGACTGGCAGGTAGGGCGTATGAACAGGCGCGTCCACACGACGCTGTGGGGCTATATAGGCAGGGAATTCCTCCTGTCTTTCGTCGTAGCCTTTCTGTTCTTCTTCATAATATTCTTCCTGAACCAGCTCCTGTTGATGGCCGAGGACATACTGTCCCGCAAGGCTCCGGTAGGCGACGTCGTGCGGCTGGTCATCTACGCCATGCCGGCCATCGTCGCCATGTCGTTCCCGTTCGGCTCCCTTGTCGGAGCGCTGATGGCCGCCGGAAGACTGTCGAGCGAGAACGAGCTGCTCGTCATGCGCGCATCGGGCGTCTCGAGGCCGGCTGTCATGGTGCCCTTCATAGTCCTGGGCATAGCGTTCTCTCTCGTTTCGTTCGTGATGAACGACTATTTTCTGCCGCTCGGGACCATCAACTACGGCAAGCTCTACCGCAAGTTGATCACCACCGCGCCTGCGCTCGAACTGAGGCCGTATTCCGTCAAGCGATACAGGGATACGACCATCGTGACCGGCGCCATGGACGGCGGTCTCCTCTCAGACGTGGTCATCATCGATACCACGAAGGACGGAAAGTCCCGCGTCATCAGCGCCGGCGCCGCGTCTCTCCTCGATACGGGTGGAGAGACGGGAGTCATCACGCTGGTGCTCGATACGGTATTCGTGCAGGAGAGCGATCCGGGAAAGCCGAAGCGATTCGAATACTCGACCGCGGACCGGATGGAATACAACATTCTTCTCACCAGTTTTTCAGACTTCAGCGCGGGCATAAGCCCAAGGGAAATGAGCAGCGTCGACGTGGCCAGGGCTATCGGGAAAAAGGAAGCCGCACTTGCCGGCCGGGCATTCGCACGGGAGCTGGAGCTCGATGGCAAGAGGTCGGAGCTGATGGCCGAGTATTCATCGAGGTCGCGGAGCAAGGGCGGACTCGACGCTGCCTTGGGCAAACTGGTTCCCCTCATGACTTCGCATGCTTCACTCGCGGCGAAACCGGTAAATGACCGTTCCCTCGACATTTACAGGCTAGAGTACTACAAGAAATTCTCGATCCCGGCCGGCGCGCTGTGCTTTGTTTTCCTGGCTTTTCCTCTCGGAGCGCGAGCGCGGAAGAGCGGCAAGACCGTTGGTTTCGGGCTCGGGCTGCTTGTCGCGGCTGCGTACTGGGGGCTCCTCATCGGAGGACAGACCCTGGGGCTCAGGGCCGGACTCGATCCATTCATTGCCATGTGGGCGCCCAACGTCCTCGTGCTGCTGTCCGCGGCACCGCTGCTGCTTCCCAGGTGGTCCGCGTGAAAGGCATCCGCCGGTCAGCGACGCTCGATGCCCATGTCGCGATGTCGTTCGTGCCTATCTTCACCGTCGCCATGATGTTCTTCGTGCTTCTCCTCGAGATGGCCGATCTCTTCGTGAACATCGTCCAGTACGTGCAGAACGACGTGCCCATGGCCAGCATCGTCCGGTCGATGCTCCTGTACTTGCCCCGCTGTGCCAGCTGGTCACTCCCGATAGCGACATTGTTCTCGGTGTCATATACGCTTGGAACGATGTACGCCGACAACGAACTGATAGTCGTGTTCGGGTCCGGCATCTCGCTCCTTTCCTTCGTTACCCCGCTTTTCGTGCTGTCACTGGCATTGTCCGCAGGCTTTTTCGCCTTCGATGACCGCGTTGTCATCCCGACCATAGCCGCAAAGAAGGAATTGACAAGGTCAATGCTCAGGACCGGCGAGCCATCCGGAGCGGCGGACGTCACGATACTCGGCGAGGGCCGGCGGATAGTCTGGGACATACACTACTTTGACAGGAAGAATTCAGTGATGACCGGCGTCACCCTGGTGGAGCGGGACGACGGGGGCAGCTTCATCTCCAGGTTGAACGCCCAATCCGCGACCTGGACCGGGACATTGTGGCGTTTCTCCGGCGTCAGGCGTTTCTTCTGGAAAGAAGAGAACCTGGTCGACGAGTCCTACGGCACGTGGGAACGAGACGATTTCAACGAGTCGCCCGAGTCGTTCAAGGGGGGCGGCAAGCCAGTCGAGGAGATGAGTCTCGGTGACGCTTCCACGCATCTCGCTTTCCTGAGGCGCACTGGCCTGCCCTCGGCCGCCCAGACGGCTGAAGTCCTGAGGCGTTTCGCTTTCGCGTTGACGCCGCTCCTTGTCACCGCCCTGTCGGCTTCGATAGTAGGCCGCTTCAAGAAGAACATCCTCCTCATGAGCCTGCTTGTGAGCCTTTTGTCGGCGACGCTGTATTACGTCACGCAGATGGTCTCCATGCTGCTCGCCAAGAACGAATCCATCTCGCCGGTGGCGGGCGCCTTTACCCCGCTCGCAATATTTTTCATCGTCATTATCGCGCTGTTCAAGGCGCGGCCGGCATGACGCAACGCATCTCAACGCACGGAGGCGACCCATGGCCGCACAGTCCATTTTCACTACGCTTGCGAAAGACACAAAGAGCGCCGCCAGGACGGGCCTCATCGAACTACCGCATGGAAGGGTCCGGACGCCTATTTTCATGCCGGTCGGCACCAATGCCACTGTCAAGGCTGTCTCCAAGGATTCTCTTGCCGAGATAGGCTTCGAGATAATCCTCGCCAACACGTATCACCTCTACCTGCGCCCCGGCCATGACCTGATACGCGAGGCCGGCGGGCTCCATGGCTTCACCGGGTGGAAAGGAAACTTCCTGACTGATTCCGGGGGGTTCCAGGTTTTCTCGCTGTCCAAGTTGCGCAAGATCACCGAGGAGGGAGTCAAGTTCCAGTCCCACATCGATGGTTCAAGTCATTTTCTGTCACCGGAACTGGTGGTCGATATCCAGACCGCCTTCAGAAGCGACATCTTCATGCAGCTCGACGTATGCACCCCATGGGGTGCCGACGAGCGGGATTCCCTCAAGGCTCTTTCGCTGACGACTGCCTGGGCAAGCAGGTCAAGGACGCGCTGGGAGGAGACCAGGGGCGATTTTCAGGGCAAGCTCTTTGGCATCGTCCAGGGTAACTTCTACAAGGAGCTTCGCGCGAGGAGCGCCGAGGAAATTCTTTCCCTCGATCCTCCTGGCATCGCCATCGGTGGTCTATCGGTAGGAGAGCCTTTTGAAATATACGCTGAAATGCTTGCGTACACCGCGGGTCTGCTACCTCAGGACAAGCCTCGTTATGTGATGGGTATTGGCACTCCCGAATACATACTGGAAGCCGTCCAGAATGGCATAGACATGTTCGATTGCGTCTTCCCCACGCGGACTGCTCGCAACGGCCTCCTGTTTACGTCATACGGACCGTTGTCCATAAAGCAGGCGCGCTACACGAGGGATCTGGGGCCAGCGGATCCGGAATGTACCTGCAAGGTTTGCCGGGAGTATTCCCGTGCCTACCTGCGGCACCTGTACAAGAATGACGAGATATTGTTCTCGATGCTGGCCAGCCATCACAACCTCGCGTTTCTCCATGAATTCGTGCGTCGCATCCGCTACACTATCGAGGACGGCACTTTCATGGATTTCAAGCGTGATTTTCTATTTAAATATCGATCGAAGCTGCAGGACTAGCATCCATGCGGCGGCGCGGGGAGGCGTCATACGGTACCATGATGAGACGAACGGTCCTTGCCCTCTTCGCGTGCTCGATATTTTGCCGGTCCTATGCACAGGACGCCGTGCCAGGCCCGTCAACCGAGCGCCGGGATACCATACGCTATGGCATCGAGACCCAGGTGATGGAACTGCTTTCGACCCTGAAGACCGAAAAAGACAAGGAATTCCTGGAAGACATCCTTTCGGCATTCGATACAACGACCAGTCCCAAGCTGCGTTCGTCGATATTTGACTATCTGGGCGCGTTGGAACTGGGCGACGCCGAAGGCCGTGCCGCTGCCATCATAGCCAGGCGGGACCAGGAGGCTGACGCTCTTGTCGGCGCGGCTTTCACGTACCTGGTCGGCCTGCGCTCCGGTGCGGCTCTAGGCGATGCCAAAACCATCCTGAAGGACGACGAGAAAAAGTACGTCCTGGCCGCGATCAAGACACTGGGCGCAGCCGGTTCTGTCGGCGAGGCTGAAGCCCTGAGGCAGAAATACGAATCAGACGGCGTTGACCAGCCTACCAAGGAGGCCATCATCCTCGCGCTTGGCCGGATGAAATCCTCTTCATCCTTTGAACTGCTTGTATCCGTCGCATCGTCTGACGAGTCCGGCAAGGCGCTCAGGATGTACGCGTGCACCGCACTCGGAGACCTCGGGGACGACAGAGCGGTGCCGGTATTGACGGGTGCATCGACGGCCGCTGACCCCAACGTCCGTGCCTCCGCGATCGCGGCGCTTGGCAAATATTCCGGCAGCAAAGCGCTCGCCGCCATACGGGAAGGCCTGCGCGACCCGCATGTACTGCCGAGGATTGCCGCGGCAAAAGCCTCGGGCGAGCTGGCTGATTCGGAGGCCATACCCTTCCTCGAGTACAAGGCTTCGTACGACCCCGAACGCGCCGTGAGGGAAGCGTCCCTGACATCGCTCGCCGCTATCGGCGGCGCTCAGGTCGACGATTTCCTGTACGCGTATTTTTCCGATAGCAAGACGGCGATAGCCTACCGCGCCGCGGCGTTCGGAGCGGTCGTCGCCAAGGGTGGCGCGGCGGCACGGGCGAAGGCTCTGGCCGCATTCGCCGTCGCCCAGGCCGTGAAGGACCGGACACTCGTTACAGCTTTCGCCAAGGCGGCGATGGCGGTGGACGGTCCCAATGCCATGCCTTTTGCCGAAGCGCTTCTGGGTGACAATGATTTCTCGATGAGGCTCGGCGGCATCGCGTGGGCAGACAGGAACAAGGCCAGGGAACTCGAAGCAGTCATCCGCTCTTTGTCGGTGAGCGATCCAAGCGATGCCGTGAAAAGAAGAGCCGCCCAGGCACTGGGGCGGCTCGGTTCCTAGAGAGGGCACAACGTACAGTCCGGTCAATCAGTGGCAGCCTCTTCCGACGGGATTGCAGCAATTTGCCGTATCAACCCCGGTACCTCGATGCAGTGAAGAAGCTTGTTGAGCCTGTCTACCGGCGCTTCGTACCTGTCGAACCGTATGAACAGTTCCTTGCCCTTGGCGGTGACCATGCGTATATCCCTGCCTAAGCACGACTCTATGACGCCTTCATGATCAGGGAAGAACTCCGGCCGAACGGGAACAAGCGTCGCCTCAAGGCCGTCGAAGTACAGGTGGGCAACGCGGGCCGGAACGGGAAGAAGGAAGACCCAGAAGTCGCTCGAGCCACCACCTACCGATTTGCGTCCGCCGGCGTGCAACGCGTGGATGTTGCGCTTGCCGATGTACGGGTTCTGGTCGCGGACGCGCAGGATGAGCCTGGTGGACCCGCTTCGAGCGATCCGCGCCTCGTACTGGACGGGAACAGGCTTGGATACCTGCTTTGCAGGCGGTTTCGACCATGAGCCGAGCAGAGCGGTCGCCTCAGCGGCGTCGCGGTGGAGGCTCGATGCCGCGCCAAGCAGTGCCGAAGCCGCAGCCGCGTCGCGATGCAGGCTCGGAGCGGCGCCGGAGAGCGGCTCCGCCCTGTGTTCGGAAGGTCGCTCGCGGGCTGCCGCCAATAGTGCCGCCCTGTCACGGTGACCCTCTCCGGGTGCAGCGGTGCTGGTTGCGTAGGGCGAGCGGTGTTGTTCGGTCGCGGCAAGGATCGCCGACGGCTTTGCCGACGAATCTATGAAAGCATCGACGATGGGCTCTTCAGCCCTCTTGTGGATACGGTGAACGTAGAGCGTTGAGACAAGCACGGCTCCACAGGCCGCGACGAGAATCACGATGAACAACGCGAACTTGGCACCGTTCCTGAAGAATGCGGCCAGCGGCGCTTTCTTCAGCTGGATCCTGACAGTGGAACGGGCGGGGCTGACCCGCATGCTGTCGGCGAAGCGGGGCTCGAGCGTCAACACGGTCGCGCCTTCGGGCATGGTCTCGGGCAACAGCACCTTTATGCCCAGTTTCGAGATCTTGCCGGTTTCGATCCGGGCGAATGCCTTTTCGGAAAGGACGTCCGTTCCGTCCTCGAGGAGCAGTTTGGTCAGCTCCAGTGATACCGACCGCGAAGCCTTGTTGTCAATCTGCACAGGGATGGTGAAGGCATAGTCCTTCGTTCCCAGGTCATTGGGGAAAGTCATGCGTGGAAGGTCGACGGTATCGTCTATCGACGAGGGTCCGTCCGACGGGTCGAAATCGCTCACCGAAGTACCGACCGCGGCAGCGACGTCGGAGAGGTAGTCGCCGAAGCCGGGCGAGGTGGGGGCGGCTTCAGCCGGACCGGTGCCGCTGGCGGCCGTACCGGAAGTGCCGTTGAACGGGACGCGCACTATCCTCATCGTCCAGCCGCGTTGCCTGATCAGTAGTGCGGATTTTTCGATCTCGGCCTTGACTCCGGCAGCATCGTAGTTGGCATAGGAAGAACCAGGCGCGGGAGAATGCATGCCGTCGGTAATGAGCACGATATGCTTGGCGCTTGACTCCGGAAGGTCGGAGACGTATTGGTACACATTCTTGAGGGCAGTGACGAGGTCGGTATTCTTCCCGAGCGGATAGAGCAGGTACAACCTGGCAATCACGCTCTTCAGGTCCTGCTCCGTCCTGAGTACCTGGGCAATCTCGATCTGCGTGGAGTCGGAGAAGGACAGAAGATGGAACGCGTCCCCGAAACGCATGTATTCACGGACCGTCCCGGAAAGAACGAAGTCGACAACCTGGTTGTAATACTGGAACATGCTCTGCGAGGAATCGAGAAGCACGATGAGGTCAACCCTGTCCTGGGCAATGGCCGGAGAAGCCACGAGAACGAGCGCCAAAAGAACAGCTAAGCCGATACGTTTGGTCATGGTCGCATCCTTCACGATAGCGGTGACTCGTCCCGGCGCTGGCCGGGGCTTCTCCGCTCGATTAAATCTGGAAAGCCTTGATCGCCTTTACCGTGTACATGAATTTCCGGTCGTGTATGATGAACGACAGCTTGTCGCCTATCTTGTGGTTGAGCAGCCGCTTGCCGAGAGGCGACAGGTACGAAATGATGTGGTTCGTCGGGTCCGATTCCCACGGCCCCAGGATGATGTATGTTTCGTCCTCGTTGTCGGTATCGTTGTGAAGGAGAACCTCGGTTGAGAACGATATCTTGTTCGTGGTGATGGTCGTCACATCGAAAATCTGGGAGCGCTCTATTTCATTGTTGAGTTTGGCGACCTTCGCGTTGAGCTCATCCTGCTTCTCCTTGGCCGCCTTGTACTCCGAGTTTTCCCTGAGGTCTCCGAGCGACAGGGCGAAGGCAATTTCTTTCTGGTTGGCGGGTACGTCGACCTCCATGATGTGGGCCAGGAGCCGGTTCTTCTCCTCGTATTTCCCGGCCGTAACCATGAGACCGCGCGAGACGATGGATTTCTCCTCGGCGTCGCTGAACTTATAGTCGGGATGGTGCTCGGTGATCCGCTTGCGCAGCGATACCTTGATGGCCGGGTCGAGGTCCTTGACGTCACTGATGAGGGCGAACAACCGTTCGGTATCGTCCTTGTCCGCCTCATCGAGGTATGCCGCGAGCCGCCCGTCCTTGAACAGGATGTTGTCGACCTGCTTGTTGATGCGGCGGTTGTCTGTCGTGTCGCGGTGGTTCTCGATTTCCTTGTAGCTGATGTCGAGGATGTGGATCAGGGTTATCAGCATCTTGTCGTAGGACAGTCCCAGTTCCTTGACCCATATCTCGTCCCAGAGGTTCTTCGCGACCCAGATGAAAGCCTCGCGGTGGTCGCGGTAGTTCTCGACGATCGATACCACCATGCTCTGCAGCCGATCGGATTCTCCCGCCTCGAGGAGGACGTCGATCATGTGCCTTGACAGGGCATAGGGGAAAAGTTTTACGTAGATGTCCGCCCATTCGGGCAGGAAGTTCTTGATGTGCGAAAGGAGAGACGCCTTGAGCGCCGTATCCTTGATGTTGATGTATACATTGACGATGTCGTCGCAGTCGGCTATCAGCTCGTTGAAGCCCAGAGTCACGAGGTTCTTCATCTGGGGAATTCTGGCGGACAGCTCTTTCAGGAAGAGGTATGCGGCGATGACCTGCTCGGTTGCCTGGGAATACGAGCGCACGTATCCGCTGAAGAACTGGAGCATTTCGTTGAACAGCTCTGAATCGGAGTCGCCCTTGTCCACGAAATCGCGCATGTCCTGGATTCTCGCGAAGAAATTCTTTTCCGCCTTGAACTGGTTGTAGATTTTCTCCTCATAGGACAGGGGACGGTCGCGGACGATGAAGATGCCGACCGATTCAGGCGCGTTGCCGAACATGGCATCGGTCTTGAGAATTTCCCTCGCCTTGGAACTCCAGCTCGTCCATTCGCTCGGCGTGAGGACGGAAGGCACCAGCTCGGCCTTCATTTTCTTGATGTCGGTCCTGTTGTCGAAACTCTTGATGAGCGTCTTCAGCGCCCAGGGAATGTCCTTCTTGATGGTGTCGTGGATCTTCTCCTTGGACCAGATTGCCTTGAGCACCCAGATATGATCCTTCTTGAGCGTAACGAGGCTGTCGACCGCCATCTTGAGACCCATCCGGTGGTCCCGTTGTTTGGCGAAGTCTATCGAGATCTCGTCGCCCTTGATGCTCCTGATCCGGCCGATGTTCCAGGTCCGGTGAAAGACGAAGTTGCCCACGTCGAACGAGATGTGCTTCTCGAAATCGGCGATGGCTTCATGCACGTTGCGGTACGACTGGGCAAGGTTCGACAGCCTGATGTACTCGTCCACGTGCGAGTGATCGGCGTATTTGGCCTTGTAGCACTCGACGATTTCCTTGCGCACGCCGGGATTCTTGTCGTCGTAGTCGATGATCGTCTTGAGTATGGTTATGGCTGTATCCCAGTCCGACTGGGCCTTGTAATGCTTGAACAAGTCGGTCAGCAGAGCGGCGGCCTTGTCCTCGCTGATCTGTTTGGCAATCTTCCTCTGCACGTGATTGAAGAACTCGATGTCGCCGGGAGCATGCTCGATGAGCTTGTTCCAGACTTCCTTGACGTTGCTGTAGAGTCCCTTGTTGATGTAGCGGTGGAGCGCCTTGCGATAAAAATCTACGGCGCTCTCGATATCACCGGCCTTTTCCTTCTTCTCGGCTATCAACTTGACGATGTCGGCTTCCTCGTAGTCAACGCGGACAAGCCGTTCCCAAGTCTCGTACATTTCTTCGATCTTGTCGTCGTTTTCGTAGCATTCGGCCAGGCGGAGCAGGGCGTTGCGGTTCTCGCCGTATTCCAGGATGCGCTGGCAGACGTACTCGACGATGTTCCACCTGCGGTTGTCAGCGAAGATGTTGATCAGTGAAACCATGTTCGAGTCATCTATCTGCTGCCTGGACAGGGCGATGATCCCCGACAGGTAGAGGGCTGCTATGCTGTTCTTGCTGTGGCCTATGTGCTCGTTGCACAGGTCGCGGACCTCGTCAAGGCATTTCTCTATGGCCGCTTCATGGAAGAGGGTGTCGAGTTCCTTGATCTGGTTGACGGTGTATCCGCTCAGGGTCGCTCGCGTCCATTTCTCTTCGTTGAGCATCTCTTGGAGTTTCTTGGTTATAGGCGAATCGGCCATGTCGGTCTCCTCTTCCTGGATCAGGCTATGTACTGCTTGTAAACTGCGGGGTCAAGAAGCTTTATCTTAAGGAGGAGTTCGTCGATCTTCGACTTGTCCTCTTTCCGGTTCATGTAATGGTCGACCAACCAGAAGTACCTGTTGATCAGCCTGGGCACGAGGATGGCTCTCCTCGAACCGTCCGCTGCGAGTTCGGTTTCAAGTTCATAGGTCGATTGCTTGAGCTTGCCGGATTCGACGGGTTTCAGCTCCCGCTTGACCGAAAATACGCCCTGCAATTCTCCCAGGACAGGTATCCATTCGGCTACCTCGATACCTTCCTTGCCGAGTTCGCCAACCTTGCGGGCAAGCATGGTGAACGCGCTCGACTCCAGAAGCTCCATATCGATCCGCTGCGGGTTCAGGAAGAACGCCTCGCGGAACAGGGCTTTCGATGCGCGCTGCTCATCGATCAGTGCATAGGAATCGGCGAGCTCGGCCAGTATCGCCGGATCGTCGCGCTTGGCTTTCGCCGCTCCTTCCAGATACCGCACCGCGGCCTCGTAATCTCCCCGTCCCTTGCTTGCCCGGCCAAGCCGAAGGGCAATCTCCGGATCCGCGCTATCGCCTTCGGTGGCCAGGCTCATGTACCGGGCCATCGCCACGCCGAACGCGAAATGCTTGAAACACGAAACGACACGTTCCCGCTGCGTTCCCAGTCTGCCAAGGAAGGGCTTGAATGCCTTCCACCGCGCAATGACGAACTCGCCTGCCTCGAACTGATCCGCTATCGACTGGACTCTTTCCATCGAGTCAGCCCACCACCTGGCGCACTTCATGGCGTACAGGAGTTCCTCATCTTCGAAATCGTATTCGAGAGCACGCTCCAACGATGCTTGCGCCGACTCCAAGTCAAGTCTGGAGAGGAATTCGTATGCCTCTGAGATGAGCGTTTCCACGCCCGTGGATCGTGCCATGTGCCTCGGATATCCGTCGTATTGTTACGATTGTACATGAAATTATTCATATAAGTCAATGAATCTCGCTATCCTCGGATGATAATACGACGGGTCTGCCTTGAGCGGAGGGCGGTGCCGTGCTAGAATCCCGGCATGCGTACACCTATCGTCGCGCCTTCGCTCCTGTCGGCGGATTTTTCAAACGCGGGCGAGGCCGTCCGGGCGGTCGGAGCGGCCGGAGCTCCCTGGCTCCACCTCGACATCATGGACGGCAGGTTTGTCCCCAATCTCACCTTCGGCCCCAAGATGGTAGCCGATCTTCGAAGCTCTTCATCGCTGTTTTTCGATGCCCACCTGATGACCGTAGAACCGGAGTCTCTCGTCGATGGCTTCATCGAAGCTGGCGCTGACGCTATTACCTTTCATATTGAATCGTGCGTGCACGCGCACAGGCTCATCGACAGGATCAAGGCGGCGGGAAGGAAAGCCGGTGTCTCGCTCGTGCCTTCGACCCCGGTCGAGGCAATCGTGGAGGCGATGCGCTGGGTGGATCTCGTGCTGGTTATGACGGTTGACCCGGGGTTCGGAGGGCAAAAGCTCATTCCGCGCTGCGTTGAGAAGGTGGCGGCAATTCGGGAGTTCCGTGACCGCGAGGGACTGTCTTTCGGCATAGCCGTCGACGGAGGGGTCAATGCGGACACTGCTCCGGGGGTCGTTGCGGCCGGAGCCGACGTACTCGTCATGGGAAGCGCTTTTTTCGAATCAAAGGATCAGGCGGCCCTGGTCAGGGCGGTGTCGGCGCTCCGCGGACCGTACTCCAGTCAGCTCGTATAGACGCCGACAATATATCGAAGGAAGGAACGAACGCATGAACCATAAAAGCGTTGTCACGTTCGCAGCCATCGTCGCGATCGGCGTCTCGCCGGTTCTTGCCCAGGGCGGTGCCATGGCGCCGAAATCGGCTGACGATCTGCGCCGCGGCATTGAACTCTTCGCCGGCGCACACTACGCCGAGGCTCTGCCAATATTCGACACGCTCTTCCTCGATCCGGCGGCGGGGCCGCTCCGGGCTGACGGTGCCTACTGGTCGGCCTTGACCCTGCTCGCGTCAGGAGATCCTCAGGCGGCCGAAAAGGCCATCGAGTCCTTCCTTTCGGCGTTTCCTGGCCATGCGCGGACACCCGAGATGATATACCAGAAGGCGAGGGCGGCCTTCCTGCAGAAAGATTACGAGCGTGCCGTGCGCGCTTTCCAGGCCTATGCAGCGGCTTTCCCCTCGGGAGAGCAGGTACCGGCCTCGGTATTCTGGTCCGCGGAAAGTCTGTACTCGCTAGGCAGGCTCTCTGATGCTGAAAAGCTCTATCGCACTGTCGGAGAACGTTTCCCCGATAGCGTCAAGGCCGAGGCCGCTAAATACCGCCTCAGCCTTATCCAGTTCAAGTATCGCGAGGACGAGCTCCTGACGCTGCTCAAGTGGAGCCACGAGGAATCGCTGCGCATCATCGAGGAGTTCCAGCGGCGCGAGAAGTCGTATGAGCAGGCTCTCGAGGTATACCAGAAGCGTTATGGCGAGGCCAAGCGAGGAGTGGCACAGACGCAGGCTTCGCTCGAGGACCAGGTCACAAGCCTCAAGGTGGCGATGGACGACCTTGCCAAACGGCTGCAGGACAAGGACGCGCGTGTCGCCGAACTGGAGCGTACGCTGATGGAATCCCGGAGTTCGCCCGATGAATCCCAGCCTGCCGGACTTGCCCCGGGGCAGGCGACGACCTCGGTGGACCCCGAGTTGCTCGTGATGAAGGAACGGGCCTTGGCCCTCATGCAGTTCTACCTGGAGAGGCTGGCCGCGAGATCGACCTCGGGGGGCATGAAATGAAAAAGCTTCCAATACTGGTGCTGGCTGCTGCCATGCTGGCCTCTTCGGCGTACGCTCTGGAAGCGAAAGACGGCAGGATGAAGCTCATCGTCGACGAGCGGTCCGGCAGGTTTTCCTTGCAGTACCTGGCCGATGTAGCCACGAACCGTTACATCCCGCTTCTGTACGCGCAGGAGACCCGAACAACGTATCCAACCTTGATGGTTGACCAGAAAGCATATCGCCTGGGAGAGGCTTCTGAATTCCGCGTTACGGCAAGCAAAAATGACGCAGGAGCGGTCAATGTAGAGTACCGTTCATCCTTCTGCTCCGTCAGGCAGACCTTTACGTTCGTCACGTCACAAGGCGCAACCATGGCGGACAGCGTGACTATTGGCTTCGAAATCGAGAATCTTTCACAGAAGGATTCAAAAATTGGGCTTCGTATCCTCCTTGACACATGGCTTGGTGAAAAGTCATCGGCCCATTTCGCTTCCTCGTCATCAGGTGCCCTTACGGCGGAGACTGAACTAGGCGCTGATTACTCCGACGTCTGGATTCGGAGCGCGGAGGATCTCGGCGCGACGATTTCACCCGATGCCCAGGTCGTAAGCGCCGCAATTTTCCAGGTACTGTTGACCGCTCCGGCTACGAGACCCGACAAGGTTGTCGCCGCCAACTGGAAACGCCTGAACGACTCGGATTGGGCTTTCATCGTCAACAGGTCGAGGAATTTTACATTGCTTCCGTACTCGATAAATGACAGCGCCGTCGCGTTGTATTTTGAATCTTCCGAACTGCGTCCAGGATCGACGAAGTCCATCGTCGTGTTGCTCGGACAAGCCAACTCGGGGTATGCCTCGGCTGTGGCAAGCGGTCCGGAAACGGCAAGTCAATACGCCGCGATTGCCCCCTCGGAATCGGCTCCGCTCAACGAGATGGCCGACCTGATAGCCGTGCGGAGCATTCTCGATGCGCTCAACAAGGCGCTTGACGCAGGCATTCCGCTCACGGCGGATGACCTCGCAGCGCTCGGTGAAACCCTCGAGCGCCTCGAGACCCGCAAGAGCAAGTACTGAGACTCATGGCCAGGAATCCACTCGAAGAGGCGGAGGCGCTCTACCGGCGCCGGCGATGGGCGCAGCTCATCAACCTCCTCGAACCGCTGTCCGCCGTCTACAGGGATACCGCACGATATTCTGTCATGCTCGGTTGTGCGTACCTCTACAAGGAGGATACGGGCGGAGCCTACTCCTGCTTCCGCCGTGCGCAATCGCTCGATTACAAGGATGTCAATGCGGCGCTTGGACTCGCTGCGGTCTACGTCAGGCGCGGCGATACCGAAAAGGCCGTGCAGCTGTACGTCGAAATACTCGAACGAAAGCCTAATGCACCCAAGGCCCTGCGCGGACTCGATTTTCTCAGGAAGGGAACGGGCCACGAAAACGGTCTGTCCGTAGGGCAGGCCAGGAGCCTCTATCCTGCGCCTCCGGCTCGCTGGGGCCTTCTGGCTGTGGTTCTCGGCGCACTTGCCCTGGCATGCTTGGCTGTCTGGTCGGCACCTGCGATAGTCGACTTTTTAAGGAATACCATGCCGCGGAGAGATGGGGTAGCTGACGTAGTGCTGAGCCCGGAAGAAAGCGCCGCTCCGGTAGGTTCCGGTGGAGGATTCACCGTCGTCCTTACCGAAAAAGAGGCGATTGCGGCCTTCGACAAGGCAAAGCGGCTTTTCTCGGACTACCGCGACGAGGCGGCTCTCGTCGAATTGAACCGGCTGCTCGGCTCGAACGCTACGAGGCAAGTCAAGGCCAAGGCCGAGTCTCTTGCCCGTTATGTGCGCGAACCGAGTTTCCTTAACATGCCCGACCGCTTCTCGTATGCCGATGTAGCCTCGTCGTCATGGATGTACGAAGGAGTCGGCGTTGTCTGGAAAGGGCTTGCGGCAAATGTCACGAGCGGAGCCTCGGGCACGAGCTTCGAACTCCTCGTCGGATACCATGAAAAGCAGCGCCTCGAAGGCATAGTACCCGTAAGGGCCTCCTTCGATACTCGACTTACACCCGACAGACCGGTGGAAATCCTCGCCAGGGTCAGGAACATGCAGGGTTCCGGCTTCTGGCTGGAGTGCCTCGCGATACACGAGCAATGAAATGGGCGGTCGATGAAAGCGGTGGTACAGCGGATACGCGATGCCTCGGTATCGGTAGACGGCCGGAGGGTGGGAGAAATCGAGGCGGGATTGCTTGTATACCTCGGCGTCGGCAAAGACGATTCCGAAAGCGACGTTGCCTGGCTGGCAGAAAAAATATGCGGCCTGCGCATATTCGAGGATGCCAACGAAAAAATGAACTTGTCGGTGCTTGACACCGGCGGCGGAGTGCTGACGATATCCCAGTTCACGCTTCTCGCCGATTGCCGCAAGGGAAGGCGCCCGTCGTACGGAGACGCCGCCGAACCCGCGATGGCTGAAGGCTTGTACGAACGTTTCAAGGCGCTCGTCGCCGCCATCGTGCCGGTGACCGCCTCGGGCGTTTTCGGCGCATCGATGGAGGTGTCGTACGTGAACATGGGGCCGGTGACTATTCTCCTCGACACCAAGAACCGTTGACAATCGCGGCGACGCTGTCCCGACGCAAAGAAAAGCCCGGCTTCCGTCATGGAGGCCGGGCTTTTCTTTGAAATGAGCTCTGCTATTTCTTGGTGTTGCGAAGCACGGCCTGGGCGCCGGCAAGCCTCGCTATCGGAACGCGGAAGGGCGAGCACGATACGTAGTTGAGGCCGATGCGGTAGCAGAAGTCGATGGTCGCGGGATCGCCACCCTGCTCGCCGCATATGCCGAGCTTCAGGTCGGGCTTGGTCTTGCGGCCTTGCTCGGAGGCATGCCTCATCAGGAAGCCTACGCCTTCCTCGTCGATTGTCTCCGTCGGGTTGGATGGCAGCACTTCCTGCCTGAGGTATTCGGGCAGGTAGGATCCGGCGTCGTCACGGCTGAATGCGTAGGTCATCTGCGTGAGGTCGTTGGTTCCGTAGCTGAAGAAGTCGGCGTGCCTGGCGACATTACCCGCGAGGATGGCGGCTCGCGGAACCTCGATCATCGTGCCTATGAGGACCTTGATCTTTATGCCGGACTTGGCGACGTGCGCGTCGACGATCTTCTGCGTTCTCGTCCTCAGTACCTCGAGCTCCTTGGGATCGCAGATGAGGGGAATCATGATCTCGGGACTGACCGCTATATTCTTTTTGGAACAATCAACGGCGGCCTGCATGATTGCCTCTACCTGGGTATCGTAAATCTCTGGGTAGGTGATGGCGAGGCGGCAGCCACGATGGCCGAGCATCGGGTTGGACTCGTGGAGGCTGTCGATCTTTGGCTGCAGGTCCTTGGCCTTGACTCCCATGAAATTGGCAAGCTCCTCGGTCTCGGCTTTGGTGTGCGGCACGAACTCGTGGAGCGGCGGGTCGAGGAGGCGGATGGTGACCGGTTTCCCGCCCATGGCCTTGAAGATGCCGATGAAATCCTTCTTCTGGAGCGGCAGGATCTTCTTGAGGGCTTCCTTGCGGTCTTTCTCGTTCTCGGCAACGATCATCGCGCGGAAGTGGATCAGCTTTTCCTTGTCGAAGAACATGTGCTCGGTGCGGCACAGGCCTATGCCCTGAGCGCCGAAATCGAAGGCGCGCTTGGCATCGGCCGGGGTGTCGGCGTTCGTCCTTACGGCGAAACCCTTGAGGTTGCCGCGCACTGAACCTTCGCGGATGGCGTCGGCCCAGGACAGGAAGGTTTCGAGTTCCTTGCCTATCCTGGCGGCGACGAGGGGAAGCTGCCCCTGGTAGATGGCGCCGGTCGAGCCGTCGATAGTCATCCAGTCGCCTTCCTTGAACTTGACGCCCGAGACCGTGGCTACCTTGCCGGCGATGCTCAGCGCCTGAGCTCCGGAAACGCAGGGAGTGCCCATGCCGCGGGCGACGACGGCCGCGTGGCTCGTCATGCCGCCAGTGGCGGTCAATATGCCTTCTGCGACGACCATGCCGCCTATGTCCTCGGGGCTGGTGTCCTTGCGTACGAGCAGCACATGCTTGCCCTGGATGGCCCAGGCCTCGGCGTCGGCGGCGCTGAAGACCACCTGGCCGCATGCCGCGCCAGGGGAGGCGTTGAGGCCCTTGGCGAGCGTCTTGGCAGCCTTGGCGGCCTTGGGGTCGATAGCGGGATGGAGCATCTGGTCGATATGGTCGGGTGAAACGCGGAGCAGTGATTCATCCTTGGTGATGAGCTTCTCACCGGTCATCTCCACGGCCATCCTGACGGCGGCGGCACCGGTGCGCTTGCCATTGCGGGTCTGGAGGATGAAGAGTTTGCCCTGCTGGACGGTGAATTCCATGTCCTGCATGTCGCGGAAGTGCTTCTCGAGCCTGTCCTTGATGCCGACCAGCTGTTTGTAGACTGCGGCGTTTTTCTTGGCCAGAGTGGCGATCTTCTCGGGGGTGCGGATACCGGCGACGACGTCCTCTCCCTGGGCGTTCATCAGGAACTCGCCGTAGAATTCATTCTTGCCTGTGGACGGGTCGCGGCTGAAACAGACACCGGTACCCGAATCGTCTCCCCAGTTGCCGAATACCATCGACTGGACCGTGACGGCGGTTCCCTTGAGCCCCTTGATGTTGTTGAGGTCGCGGTATTTGATCGCCCGCTCGTTCATCCATGAACCGAAGACGGCGCCCATCGCGCCGAACATCTGCTCCCTGGGATCCTGCGGGAAGTCCTTCTTTGTGTCACGCTTGACGATGGCCTTGTAGGTTTCGACGAGCTTCTTGAGGTCGTCGGCGGAGAGAGCGGTGTCGAGTTCGACCTTCTTGGCTTTTTTGGCTGCCGCGAGCGCGTGCTCGAAATCGGCGTGCGGGACTTCGAGGACCACGTCACCGTACATCTGGATGAAGCGGCGGTACGAGTCGTAGGCAAAGCGGGGGTTGCCGGTTTTCCTGGCTATGCCCTCGACTGCCTTGTCGTTAAGGCCGAGGTTGAGGATGGTGTCCATCATGCCGGGCATGGACTGGGCGGCGCCGGAACGGACGGATACGAGCAGAGGATCGACTGGATCGCCGAGCTTCTTGCCCATGGATTTCTCGAGCCTCGCAAGGTGTTCGGCGACCTCGGCCTCGAGCCCGTCGGGATATTTCCTCTTGTTGTCGTAGAAGGCCGCGCATACGTCGGTGGATACCGTAAAGCCGGGAGGGACGGGAATGCCGAGGTTGGTCATCTCGGCCAGGTTGGCGCCTTTGCCGCCCAGTACTTCCTTCATTTTCGCGTCGCCTTCGGCCTTGCCATCGCCGAAATAATATACATACTTGATCTTTGCCATCGAGAATAACCCTCCGTTTGAAACATAAAACTATATGAAACAGATATCTCTGTCAATTATGTTACAGATTGATCGCCATCGTAACAACGGTAAGATCGGAACCGGAAATCTGATTGACGAACGATTCGAATTTGACGTTGACCTTTTCACAGGCCTCGGAAAGATAGGACAGGTAGTACAGGCCAAGGTCGGTATTGGATTCGCCTTCTGGCAAGTCCTTGTAGAAATCCTGGAGGCTTCGCTTCTTGAGGTCGGCGTGCTTCTTCTCGTCGAACGCCTCCTTCATCTTCTCGTACTCCGATTCCTTGTTATAGATAGTAATGTGGAGTTTGCCCTGCGTGCCGATGGACGTGCCGCGCGAGCCAAGCTTCCATGAAATGTAGACGAGTTCGCCCTTGCGCTGCAGCGAATCGAGTACCTGGTGCCGGATGTTGGGGTCGAAAAGCACCGCGTTCATGTCCACCGCGCCTTTGAATATCTCTTTTGCCTCGCGCTTCAGGTTGTTGTTTTCGGCGTTGGCCGCGAGCTCCATGACATTAAGCGCGACGTACTCGGCTATCTTGGCTTTTTCCATGTATTCAGCGAGACCGGTGCGTATATCCTTGATCAGGGCATCGTACCCGTCCTGGCCCTTGAATTTGGCGATGATGAACCACGTGAACGGCCTGAGCGTATTGAGAAATTTCTCCGAGAGGAGGAGCTGTATGTTTTTTTCTTCGGGGAGCAGGTTGGAGTTCCTGTTGATGAATGCGTACATCGGTGAGAGCACCGACTGCTTGATCTCCGCGATGTCCTTCTCCTTTTCCTTGAGTACGGTGGAAAGAAAGGCGTCGTTTATCTTGGTTCTGTCGTCGATGATGTTGGCCGGGTTCTTGCGGTTCCAGTTCTTGATGACATCGCTGGCGAGTACCCGCTGGAAGATGTAGGCATCGTATTGCCTGTACATCATCGAGTAGGTAACCAGTTTGGAGATGTCCATCACCTCCTGGCGTATGGTCACGAACTCGCTGTCGGATATCTCCACCTTGGAGACGTAGTCGATCAGCATCATCCGCTGGAGGCTTGACGGGGTAAAATGATCGAGAAGAATTCCGTACTCCTCGATATTGTCGGCCAGCTTGAATTTCCGGAGCATTTTCTTGTTTTTGATGAAGAAGGTGGTCCCGATATCGGTGAGTATTACTGTAACGGGTAATGCTATGATTGCTTTGCGTTCCTGCGAACCCATTCGATTCAAGCCCCCCGATTTGCCTTGGACGATAGTATATCCGATCGGCGTCATAGTGTAAAACGGTATTGACCAGCGCATGCTGTGACCCTACTATCGCCTTACGTCATGTTTCGGCCACGCTTTACGATCGCTTTAGCCATTGTCGTCTCATCCTCGTTGGCCTGGCGCCTTCCTGCCCAGCAGGACGCGAGCCTCGAGTCCCGGGCCGACTCCCTGGCGTCCGCCGCAGGAAACACTGTCGTCGAGAAGCTCGTCGTGCCGGGCGCGGCGGACCTGCTCGTCGGATATCGCTTGCTCGGGACCTCAGGCAGCCAGATTGCCGGCGGCAATGCGCAGCAGTCGGTGGCTTTCGTCGTCTCGGCTGCCATGGACGGATCGCCTTCCTGGTCGGAGGCGGCCTGGCTCTCGATTTTCGAGAGCCTCCTCAAGCTTCCTTACGGCGACAGGCAGGCCGGCATTTGCATGTTCGCAGTGAAAACTTCCCCGGATATGGTCGCGCCTTTTCCTGGAGACCCGCTCATCCGTGGCATGACGCTCCGCGAAGCTCTGGCCGATATGGGCATGCCGGCTGTCGTGTTGCTGGACTTTGATAGTCCTCCGACAGGCTTGGCCATACTGGCGGCTGCCCATCATTCGATGTCGCCACGCCGCGTGCTCGAGGCAGCAAGAGCCGCCGCCGCAGCTTCGGGGATCGATGCCCAGGAGAATCCTGTAGCCGACTTCTACGCCGCTGCTGGAGTGGCGGATGGTAACGCCTTGCTCGGACCATGGCTCGGCAGTGGAGTTCCGGCAATAGTGCTGGCGAACGGATCCCAGGTAGCGTCGGACTCCGGAACGGTCGAAATGGGCAGGTTCGCGCTGGCTTTTTCCGATGCGGTTGGCAGGGATCCCCGCGCCGGTCGTGGAGGCGAGGACGTCAATTACCTTCGTTACCCCCTGCCTGCCGGGTCGCTGACGCTTGGCGACGGGACTATAGTAACGGCCAGCCTCTTGATTACGGCGATGATAGCGGTGGCTGCTGCGGCCGGGTTGCTGAATGGCCGACGCCGCAGGGCTTCCTTGCGGGCGGTTGCGAGGGAAGCCATAACGGCGCTCGCGCTGGCATTCGTCGCGTTTGCGGGAGCCAGGCTTTTGTCGGAGCTTTCCATTGCCGCGCTCCGCAGCTTTATAGACCCGGTACTCGCCTGGGGCAAGCTCGATGCGTGGTTCAGAGTCGTGTCACTTGCCGCTCACCTCGCAGGCGCGTTGTGCTGGTTCTATGCGGCGTCAGGCTTCGCGGCATTGATGGGGATGCATGGCGACCATGGCCGCATCGACGCAGCCATGGGTAGCCTCGGGCTTCTCTGCGTCGAGCTGGCCGTCACCAGCGCCGTATTCCTGCCTGCCGCTCCGTTTCTGATAGCGGCGATAGCCTTCGTGGCGTTCTCCTCGGAAACCGCTGCCACAACCGGGCTGGGCCTTCTCGCCACTGCCCTGGTCGCCCTGCCGCTCGCCGACCCGCGAGCCCTTGCCAATTTCAGCGGCAATTCAGCGAGCTATGCCAATGTCGCTTCCAGGTTGCTCCAGGTTAGCCTGCGCGGCACGGCTGTCATGGCAGCGATCTCGGCACCCTTCGGGCTATGGCTCGTGGCGGCGGCCTCTCCGGTGTCGCGCTTGCGGCGGGGTCGAAGTACGGCGCCCGCGTGGCTTGTCGGCGCCTTTGCATGCGCGGCTACGGAGGCAGCCCTGAGGCTGGCATTCGGTACGACATGAGCGTCTTTTTTCATATCGACCTCGATGCTTTCTTCGCTTCTGTCGAGCTTGTCGATGATCCATCGCTGGCCGGGCGTCCGGTCATCGTCGGCGCTTCGCCTGGCCACCGCGGTGTCGTCTCCACTTGCTCGTACGAGGCAAGGAAGTATGGCGTACGATCCGCCATGCCGATATCCGAGGCGTACAGCCGATGCCCTCAAGCAGTGTTCCTGCCAGTGCGGATGGAGCGCTATGCGGAGATGTCCTCGCGCGTCATGGCCATTTTCAGCGATTTCACGCCTGACGTCGTCCGCGTTTCCATAGACGAGGCAAGCCTCGACATGACCGGCACCGAACGCCTGTGGGGGCCGCCCGTTGCGGCGGCCACGGCCATACGCGACAGGGTTGTCTCAATGACGGGCTTGTCCATATCGACGGGAGTCGCCTCAAACCGCTATGTCGCCAAAATTGCTTCGGGCCTCGAGAAGCCTGCCGGGATGGTCGTCGTCGAGCCAGGGCGTGAAGCCGCATTCGTGCTCGGGCTGCGGCTCAAGGATCTATGGGGCGTCGGCGGAAAGACTCGTGAGCGCCTCGAGCAGTTGGGTATCCATACCGTCGATGCGCTGGCCGCGCTGTCCTCCGAGTCGCTGTCGTCGCTGTTCGGCGTATCCGGGGGAGACTTCATCCGCAAAATTGCCCACGGAATTGACCCGGGCATCTATGATGGAGACCCGAAGACACGATCGATGAGCTCCGAGAGAACTTTCGAGGCGGATGTCACCGACAGGGCGGTCATCGAGTCGACTCTGCTGGGCATGGCGGAAGAGCTTGTCGCCAGGATGTATTCCGACAGCGTCCAGTCGAGTTGCGCGATGCTCAAACTGCGTTATGACGATTTCGAGACGCTCAGCGCAAGGCGCACCAGGCAAGCTCCGTTCATAGGCTCTGCCGGCGTGTACGAAGCGGCGGTCGCGCTGCTCGACGAGAAATGGATGGGGCGCCCGATACGGCTGATAGGCCTGGGTCTGGCGATAGACAAGCGGGCAGGGCAGGGCGGACTGTTCGACGACCCTGGCGAGCGGGACGCGCGCGTCGAGCGGGCAGTCATCGAAGCCGCCAAACGCGGGCTTGGAAAGATGACACGGGCGCGCCTCGTCCCCAGGCCAGCCTCGCCGGAGGTTATTCCGAAAAAGCCGTCTTGATGGCCGCCGACTTGGCGCTCACGATTGCGGTCAACTCGTCCCGGACCTTGACCAGGCAGTCGTCGACCGCGGCCTGCTCGGTGCCGCCCTGTCCGCGCACCCCGTCCTTGGCTTCGGCGAATACCACTGTACCGTCAAGCCTCACGATGCGGAGCGTCGCCTTGGCATTGGCGATGTAGATATTGTAGACCTTGCCGCCATATTCCATGCGGGAAGGCGAGCCCACCTCGACATTGACCAGAGCGAAGAAACCTGCCTTGAGCGTGCCTGCAAGTGCCGCCAGCGCGGCGACGTCTCCGCCGAACGCGGCGCTGAAACGCGCCGGCGCCATGACGCCATTGAACGGTACGACCTCGACGCCCAGGGATTTGAGCGAGGTGGCTACCGCGTCGAGGACCCGAGGATTGGAGCCGTCGCCCGCCGGCGTCCTCTCCATGACGGCTACGATGGCCAGATTGGGCGGAGCCACGTAACTGAAGTCACGGAAGACCGTCTTGAAGGCAAAGCTGTAACCTTCCGAAGTGAAGACGGGATAGGCGCGGACCACGGCATCCTTGCCCGCCGCGGTGATGGCGGTTATGCCGGTGTTGGCGAGCCCCCTGGAATCGGTCGCCACGTTGGCGTTCAGATTCCCCTCATTGGAGATGAATTCAAACCGTATGAACGCGTCGGGAACGGGACTCTTCGCGTAGCCGTAGCTCTCGTAGAGGTAGACAGCGGGCATCGGCCCTTCGCCGCGCGCCGCTGCCCTGGATGACCCCGTTTTCTGCGATCCGTCAGCTGAAAGCCACGATTCATGGGGTTCGACCGTCAGCCTCGTGCCAATGGCCGTCAGCGTGCCGGTGATTTCGTCTGCCCTCGCGCGCTTGCCTGCCTGGGTAAGCCTGGCCAGCGCTGAAATATAGAATTTGATGCCTTCGGCGAGGTGGTTGGCGTCCATGGCGGCGCGGGCCTTGGCGACCAGGGCGTCGATCTCGGCGTCAGACGCCGCGGCGGCAGAAGCGGTCGCCGGGGCGGTCGAACTCGTCGATTCGACGCGGACGACGGGAACCGATACGCCGGAATCGCCCGGGGTCCGGTCTTGCCGGCCGGGTTCCGGTGAAGACACGCACGATACGAGTAATACGGCGACGATCATCGCCATGACCGGGACTCTGCTCATCTTCGCACCTCACCGTTTCTGCCATCGCTGGCTTTGAAAAAACTTCGATAATTTCCCAGGCTCACCATGAAACGCTGGCTGTCGTCGGGACAGACGAAGCATATAGATCTGCCGCCTTCATCGAGAACGATGCTTTCCTGCCCGAGAGGATGAAACCCCGTGCCGTCCTGGGAACTCTGGGCAGCTCGAACTCTATGTTTACACTATAGTCGGCGAAGGCGACACGAACGAATTCGACAAGATCGGGATCGGCGGGCGAGAGGCCACCGGAGAGTGTCAGCGACAGCGTCGAAGTTCCTCCGCTTTCGCCATAGACGGCGAGTTCACCTTCAGGGTCGAGGAAGGAGACAAACGCCGCGACCGTCGGGAAGGCGAGTGAGGCGGCAACGACAAAGGATTCGCCGCCATCCTTGCGGGACCATGAACGCAGCTGGCCGCCGGCTCGCGTCGCCGCGAGTTCGAGGTCGTCGCGGCCGACCGGCAGCGGCAGGTACGCCGCGTTTGCGCCAAGTTTCCCGAGTTCGTCGACAGCTGTCGAGACGGTATAGGTAATGGAAAGTTCCACCGCGCCACTGGCAGCGATGCGGGCATTTGCGTCCATGCCGATGCACGATGCGAGCAGGAGGGAAAAGGCCAGGAACAGGCAGGAACGGCAATGTTTCATGGTTGTAAAAATAGCCCAAATGCGTCGGGTTGTCGAGCCTCGTCTCAGCAGAGCCTCGTCTCAGCAGAGCCGTCGTCTCAGCAGAGCCGTCGTCTCAGTCAAAGCGCTCGCTGGCTATGGATGAGTCGTGAATGCGCAGCGAGAATTCGCTTTCGATAACCGCGAGCGCCTTCCTCATGACCGTTTCCCCGAAATCGGTTGAATTCGACACGACGGCCGCGCCAAGCTGGGCGAATCGCAATGATTCCTGCAGGTCGGTCTCGGCGCACGATACATGGAAACGCAAGCGAAGCTTGTCCTTGATGGACTTGACGACCCGCCGCTTGTCCTTGAGGCTCGATGACTCGGGCACTTCGAAAATGACCTGGAGCATCGAAACGATCAACTCGGCCGCTTTCCCAGTATGCCAGCCAGTTCCTCGTCGCCCGCCGGCGCATCCGAAAGCCTGCCGCGCCGTTCTGTTCCGGGGTTCCCCTGGATATGGCGCTGGCTGGCTCCCGGGGAACGGAATCCGGCTGCCGCGTACCCGGCGGCCGCTGCCAGGCTGGCCAGAGCTGCGATCGCCTCGGCCGTTCCACGGGCCTTGCGATCATCCGCCGCGGGGAACCACGCCTCGACCGTTCCGTACGACTCCACCGCGTAGTCAGACGGAGCCGTATAGCGTGGCCACGCCAGGATGATGCGGCCGTCGACGCGGAGCGCCCAGGCACCCGCCGCACGCGCCGATGCCAGCCGTTCTGCGTCGCCTTTCACCGAGGCTATCGACGCAACAGCGGCTTGCCTCGCGTGCTTGCCTTTCGCCGCGAGTCCTGGCATGAGCAGCGCGTCTGAAGCGACGGCTCCCGCCACCACGATGCCGATGCCCAGAGCGGCGGCGAGCCTGTACCTGGCGCGATCGTGGCTGGGCTTGCCGAATGATACGGTGGCAGAAGCCGTGCTGGAAGGCGATGCCAGCCTCGTCACCCTGAGAAGCCTCAACGCCGCCAGCACCGCGAGACCGCCAGCAGGCGGCGAGCCAAGCCAGAAGCCGCGCACCGCGGCTGCCCCGAAATCAGCCGCAGCCAAACCAGAAAGGAAAGGACCCGACACGGCGAGGAGCGGCACGACGGAGGACAGGCCGGCCATCCACGGGAAAGGCCGTTCGCGGAGCGCCGCGCGGACGATGAATTCGTAGGCGAACACCATGTCGAAGAGGGTGGCGACTATGGAGAAATACGCCCGGGGACGCCATTGCACGCCGAAGGCTTCGAGGGCGGCTCCCGCGAGTACGGCGATGACCGACAGGACCGACAGGGTGTCCAGCGTGGCCACAATCGTCGTTCCCCGGTGTCCGAGAATTACGGACTTATCATTATCCCGTTCCATGAGATACAATGATATACGCGAACGATGATAAAGAAAAGGGCAAGAATCAGCGCATCCGTCTCGTTCGCACTCGCGATGGTCGCCATGGAAGCGCGTCCGTGCGGAGCCCAGAGCCTGGTTTCGGCCCTTCCACCCGAGCCTCCTTCGAGCCTGTTCTCCACCAGGCTCGGCGACGCTGACGTCGAGGCATTCGCCCAGGGTTTCTGGGAAGCATCGATCCTGAGCACAGGCGCCTTTTCCTTTGGCGCCACTGATTCCGGCTTCAACGCGGTGCCGTTCCTCTTCACGCAGACTCCCGACATCTATACCTTCCTGCGCTACCGCCAGAAATGGATTTTAGAGGCCTACGTGACGCAGGAACTGAAGAACGCCAGGTTCTTGCTCGCCTTCGAGGGCGACGATTCTGACTTCGTCAAGAACGCCCGACTGGGCAACGACGGCATAACCATGAGCTCCTACCCCTACATGGCCTTCGGCTCTCCCGAGGGCTCGTTCGGCGCGGCGGTCCGGGCCGTCGATGCCGAAAGCGGCGTGTCGATGGACGCGATGGTACGCTGGGACGGCCTGGACTGGAAGACGAGGACGTTTTTCGGCGGCGCCGAGGCGCTGGAGTCAACGCTGTCGCCGAGGGACAACCTGCGAGGCAGGCGCTTCGTGCTCGGCGCTGTCGGGGTGACAGGTCTCGTCCTCGTCGATACCACCGCCTCCGGATCGAGGACGCTGAACTCCGACGAATACTCGGCGTCACTCGCCACCGGCGTCATTCTCCTTGACGCGGAGCCCAAGGGGGTTCTGACGGCGGACTGGACAGGCAATCCTGCTCCTCTGGAACTTTATTCCATTACGATCAATACCGACGGCACGGTCGTCAGGGCATCGGCCGGCTATGAAGCGCGCAACCTCTACGCCCTGCCGGACACCAGTTCTGTTCGCCAGCTATTCGTGCGGAGCCTGGCGACCGGCACGACCGATACGACCTTCACGGTATCGCGGGTAGCTTCTGGCTTGGTCCAGGTTCTCACCACCATTCCGGAACCGGAGCCCGGCGATCTTGGTTACATGAAGCCGTTCGAGACTGTTGGTGCCCCCTGGATCTACGACGAGCCTGCCGCAGATGGCACTGTCGATCCAGCGGGAGACGGATACGCTATAGTCGCCAAGGTCGTAGAATCGGTGGAATCGATACTGCTCGAGGACGCCACCGTCGCGGGCACCATAACCGTGTACCGCGACGGGACCCCGTCGGCGGCCTTCGATTATGACGACGACGGGCGGACCCTGACTTTGTCGCCGCCGCCCCGCCCGGGCGAGCGTGTCCAGGTGCGCTACGCCGTCTCGAGCCAGGACCGGTCAGACGGCGCGCTTGCCTTCGGCCTTGGCTCGCGTTTTCCGTGGCTTGGCCTTGACTGGGCCGCTGCCTTCGGCGGGCGTTGGCCCTTGTTCGGTTCCGGTTACGACGAAGCCAGCGAGCTCAAGACGGCGTGGCTGGGACTGTCCGCCGGGGTTTCGAAGGAAGCGGAATCCGCGTCGTTCGTGCTTGACGGCCAGGTCCGCTATCAGCGCGCGGGCGCCTCCGGCCTGTACCGCGTCGCCGGCATGGAGGACTACTCCGGTTCATCGAACCCGCTGGTGCCGTTCAGGCTGGTGGATGAGGCAGCAGATAAGGTCGTTGCCTCAGTGGCGTTGGCAACCGACCTCGAGTCTACGCCGGCTTTTTCAGCATTGCTTGACGACCTGCATTCCACAGGTTCGACAAACCGTGCGCTCGTCTTGAGTGCCGGAGCCTCAATCGCCGAATCCAGATTCATCCGCTACGTCGACTACGTGCCGCTGTCTTCGTTCCACACGATGTCGTTTTTCATGAAGGCAGAAGATGTAACAGCCGGCTCGACGCTGATGGTGAGCGTCGGCGACGGGACGGGCAAAGGCGCTTCCGTGACCGTGCCGCTCAGTGCGATCGACGCGTTAGGCGATGGCTGGCACAAGGTCGAGCTGGACCTGGACCCTATGGCCGGCGTCACCGTCTACCGGGCCGATGGCCAGACGGTGTCGGTGAGCGCCTCTGGCTCGTACTCCGCGCCGGACGCCGCCGGCCTCGTCGATATCACCGTAAGCGGATTGACCACGGGAGTCGTGACCATAGACGAGATAATTCTCGAAGGCCCTCGTGACGGCTTTTCGGTGCTGGCCGGCGGCTCGTTTTTCCTTGGCGACGAGTCGAGGAAAAATGGCGCATGGCTTGGAGCGCGGGCGGACGGCGTCGTCGATGCCGAGCCTGTGGTCGCGGGCAGAGCCGAGGCGGGCTGGGCGGGAGAGCACGCATCGATCGCCGTATCGGCGACTCCCGCCCTGGCCGACGGCGATGCTTCGGTAGGCGTCGGCTATACCGTCGCCGTGCCAGGCCGGTCGTCCCTCGTCCGTTTCGTCGACGAGTTTTCCCGCGACGAGGTGCTTGGCCGCTACGGAAGGAGCCTCGAGGCTGCCGTGGCCGCCGCGGGTTTCTCGGCATCGGCGCAGGCGGTGTCAGCGGAAAACGCGGGGGAATTCTCGCAGTCGTGGAAGGCGGGCCTGTCATACCGCAGTCTCGCGTCCGTCTCGGGTGCGGCCAGCCTCGACGCGCAGGCAGCGCAGGTCGCCGGCCTCGGGATAGCCGATTCATGGACGGAGTCGTGGCGCCTGGCGCTCCCCGCCGGGGAAGCGAACGCTGACTCCAGGCGCCTCGAGCTGTCGGCTGCCCTGCTGGGCTCCGACCTGACCGCCTCGGCCTCGCGGCTGTGGGACGCAAGCTCGCCAGCCCAGACGGCTTTCGGGGCAAAGGCGACCCTGCCGCTGCGCGTCGGCAAGGTTGATTTCGCGCCGTATTACCTGCGAAAGTCGACGGTAGACCGCCAGGATTCGGCCGCCTCGTTCACTGACGACGCCGCCGGGTTGGCCGATGATGTTTCCCTGGCTGCACGGCTATGGTCGGCCGCGCCGCTGGCCGAGTTGTGGAACGCCGGGTCTTTCGACGGCTTCGGTGAATTTTCGGCAGGCGCCAGGAGCGCCAGCCACCGGGCGGAAGCCGGACTGTCGGCGCGCAGGCCCATAGGCTACGGACTTGTCGACCTGTTCGCCCCGAGCGCCATCGCGGCTTCCTGCGCGCGGGTCATCGACCTGGAGAACGACAGTCTTGTCGAGTCGAGCGTCTATTCCGTTTCGCTGTCGGGCGGAGCGGCGAACGTCTTTGCCTCGACCGGCGTCCTGCCCAGGTTCAGAAGGGTGGCCTTCGACGAGTATTCGTACCGGACGTCGCTCGACCTGACGCGGTATGATTCCGACGGCTCCGTGTTGCCCAAGCTCGCGTCGAATTACACCATAAGTCTGGAAGGTCATTCGGGTTCGGTCCTCGCCTTAAGCTCCAGCTTCGCCTGGGAGCTGACAAGGACGCAGACGCCGTGGTCGGAAATCCTGGGGCTGGCGATGAACACCCGCCCGGAACGCACCTGGCTCGGAGATCTGGTCGGCGCTGCCCTCGATTCCAGACGGAAGTCGGCCGCCGGCCGTGAAGCCCCCGGATCATGGGTCTCCGAATGGTTCGACGGAGTCACGGCCGATCCGCCCGCGCTCAGGGAGTCGTTCGCCATAGACGCCTCGGTGGGGCGGTCGGGTTCGGGCACGGAGCCTCTGGTCGTCAGGACTTCATTCGACTGGTCGACCAAGGCGCCCGCCGCAGCGGCGCTCACCGTCGGCGTTGGCGCCGGACTGTGGCAGACCCTGTCAGTGAGCGGCGGCAGCGCTGTATGGGGTATGGGCTACAAGCTGAGCCTGGAAGCCAAAGTGGTGTTCTGACCCTTGATCCTAGCCCGGATATCTCACACCTTGCCGCAAATTTATAGTAAGTCATTGTGTTGT
>CAZNXK010000029.1:0-31561 GCA_964576835.1 uncultured Treponemataceae bacterium
TGCTTCCTGACGGCCTCGAGGAGCTCGGGCAGGTCCATGCCCAGATCCTTCAGGTGCTCCGGCGTCGGTACTCCCTGGGCAGTCCAGCCGCGGCGCTTGAAGACCGCGTCCATCAGCTGGTCGTACTGCGAGAGGCGGTATTTCCTCGTAATGAGCACCTTCTCGGCGACGCTCTTGCCCGCCGGGTCGACTCCTATCTTCTCCTTCATTTGCTTGTCGTAGCGCTCGGCGCGCGCCAGGTACTCGTCCTCGAGGACCGGACCCATGGCGCGGTACGGCGGATAGTCGTCCTGACGCAGGCCATGGCCTTGGCGCAGGTTGAAGACGCGCTGGAAGTTGTAGACGCGCTCGGACTGGCGGATGAGGCCGTCCCAGTCCAGCTTCTCGCCGGTGACGGCGGTGAACAGCGCTATGTAGTTGTGCACATGCTCGGGCACCTTGTTGGACTCCGGCCATTTGGCGTTGTCGGCGGGTTCGATGTCGTTCCACGGCAGCTTGCACAGTCCCTGCAGGCCGAACCATGTGCGGAACATCGGGAAGTAATGGAGCGCTTCGGCCTTGTCCTCGAAGGACGGGATCTTGTTGTTGACCATGTCCATGAAGATCAGCCATGCCTCGTCGTGTTGCGGCCCCTTGTTCGTCATGTAATAGCCGCCCTGCTGGGCGAGCGATTCCTTGCCTACGTACTCCGACTGCTCGAGGCCCTTGCCGTGGAGGGCGATGTCCTTCATGAACCGGGCGTCGGCTCCGTATTCCCTTGTAAAGTACTCGGCAAGGTACCTGACTCCCTTTCCGGCCAGGACGCCGAAGCGCTTGCCGTCGGCCAGGTCATGGAGTATCTGCGCCGCGCCCCGCCAGTTGCCCCAGCTCAGGTCTATGCCATCGGTCCGCTCCAGGTTCAGGATGCCGTGCTCCCAGCATTCCATGAGAAAGCTAGTGGTCGTACCGAAGCTGATGGTGTCGATGCCGTAGGTGTCGCAGTAGAAGTTGAGTTCCAGGATCCCGTGGGGGTCGTAGACGTAGAGGTTCGGTCCGCATCCGGCCGCCGTCTCGTACTCGGGGCCGTCGACGCAGACCCTGGTGCCCTTGTACGGACCGGTCTCGAGGAGGAAATGGTCTGCCGCGTGGGCGCAGGCGAGGGTGCAGCCGAACCAGCAGCCGTCGGGAACGTCCTGCGACAGCAGCTTTTCCCATACCCAGCTGGCTATCTCGGGACCGCGGGGATCCTGCCCGTACTTGTGGTTCTTCGTCGGCAGGAGGTCATAGTCGTTCATCACCTCCATCAGGTGGGCGGTGCCCTGCTTGCGCATCTTGCACTGCCTGTCGTCATTGACGATTATCTCGCGGTGGAGTTTGAGCCCAAGTCGCTGCACCTCCCCGGGGTCCGCCGAATCGTTGGAATTCTGGACGACGCCCCGGTAGCGGACGACGATGGCGCGGATCTTCTTGTCGCGGAGCACCCTGCCTATGCCGCCGCGGCCCGCCTGCTTTACGCGGATGCCGCCGCGCCTCTTGTCGTAGAGGCTGAAGTTGAGCAGTCCCATAGGCGAATGGTCGGCGCCGCGGCCTGCGGAAATCACAGAAATGGCCTGGAGTTCCGTTGGATCGGCCGACGAGCCTCCACCGGCGAAGGCATGGGTCAGCTCCTCCGAAAGGAGGTGCGTGTCCTGCTGGATGCCTTCGGGCGCCTCGTAGAAGCGCACGAAACCCTCGACGTTGTCGATGAAGACTATCGTCTCCCTGTCGGACTTGCCCTGGACTTCGAGGGCATCCCAGCCGCCGAATTTGAGGTAGGGGCCGAAGTAGCCGCCGACGTTCGAGTCGATGGGAACGCCTGTCATCGGCGACAGGCTGACGACGAGGCTCTTGCCTGAGCCGGGGTAGTTGGTGTTGCCGCAGACAGGGCCCATGGCGACGACAATCTCGTTCTCCGGGTCGTCCCACTTCGTCGAGCCCTTGGTGCCGTCCCACAGGAGGCGGAGGCCGAAACCCTTGCCGCCGGTGAACAAGGCCTTCATCTGCGCGGAAACAGGCTTCTCGGTCATCGTCCGCGAGCCGACATCGACGTGCATCGTCCGCATCGCGTAGCCGCGGTGGACAGGCTTTTTCTCGAAGCGGGTCTCGGACAGGAGCCTGAAGTCTTTCATGTCGAACGCATGGCTCATCGGGAGGCTTCCCCTTTGGTCGTGTCGGCGTCACGCCTGACTGCGGCGGCTGCCTCGAACGGGAAGCGGGACACGGGGCTGTCTTCCTTTTCGGCAATCTCCAGCGCGTCTTTGGGGCAGGCCTTGACGCAGATGCCGCACGCGACGCACTTGAACGGCACCGATTCCGCCGGGAAATACCTCATCGCGTCGATCGGGCAGATGGCGACGCAGGCGAGGCAGCCGACGCACAGCTTCTTGTCTATCATCACGACGCCCTGTTTGTTGACGGTGATGGCCTGGACGGGGCATTCGGCGACGCACTTGCGGCATTCCTGGTCGCAGGCAACCAGATGGAACCGACCCGAACCCAGCCCGAGTACCTGTATCCTGGATTTTGCCGGGTTGTCTTCCTTTGTGTACGCCTTTGAACACGCGGACGTACAACTCATGCAACCGACGCACTTGGCGTCGTCGAGCCTGAGGTATTTGATCACGGTAGTTGACCTCCTTTTTAAGTCTCTTATCGTGGATCTTCAGTATAACGGTAGCGGGTTTGTCAGTATACGCACGCGCTGGAATTACCGCAATCGGGATTTCTGATAGTGTTGTTTCAACAATCGAAATGGAATTGCCGATATGGATTCTTCAGGCGAGGAAGGTGACGGTTACCGACGTGCCGCCGCCGGAGGGGGTGTCGTAGACAATGGCGCCGCGGAGCTGGGTGACGAGACCCTCCACGAGCTGGCCGCCGATTCCGCCTGAATCGGCGGCCCCGCTGGCGCCTGAGGGGGCCGCAAGGCCTTCAGAGTGGATACCCACGCCATCATCGGCGACGACCAGCCGCCAGACGGGGCCTTCAGGATGGAACGATACCGAAATGGTACCTTGCCCCCGGCCGGCGAAGGCGTGCTTGAGGGAATTGGTGACAAGCTCGTTGACGATGAGGCCGCACGGGATGGCCTTGTCCAGGCACAGCGTCGCATCGTCGTTGATGTCGAAATCGAAGGTGGTTTCGCACGCTCCGGGCACCCTTCCCTGACGGAGCGATTCGCAGATGCGGCGCAGGTAGCCGGACATGCCAAGCTCGACGAAGGAGCCGGTCCGGTAGACCTCCTCGTGGACGAAGGCCATCGCCTGTATCCTGTCCTGGCATTCTTCGAAGGCTTGCTTCGCCGTTTCGTCGACTATGGTACCGGACTGGATGGACAGGATGCTCGATACGACCTGCAGGTTGTTCTTGACGCGGTGGTGCACCTCCTTGAGGAGGACCTCTTTTTCCGCGAGGCTCGCCTCGATGGCCCCGAAGCTTTCGTCGAGGCGGATCTTCATGGCGAGGAAGGACCGTGACAGCCTGCCGAACTCGTTATTGTGGGTAGCGAAAGTGATCAGCTCGGCCGGTATGGCGGCGCCGGGCTTGAAGATGTCGACCCCGTCGGCGAGCGCGCGGATTGGCTTGGTGATATAGTCGACGACGAACCAGCCGACGCCGAAGGATGCGACGAGGAACAGCACGAACAGGATGAAGTTCCGGAGGTCGGCCTCGAGCAGCTTTTCGTCGTACGAGTGTTCCTCGACCGCGATGACAATGGTCCAGTCGAGGTCCAGATTGGGAGCGAAGGGAACATCTCGTCCCAGGTAACGATTGCCGTCCAGACGGAACGAGAACCTGCCCCGGGTGGTGGCATCCGCATCAAGGTCCATCCCGTTCGTGGCCTCGGCGATCGCCGCCAACAGGGGATCGGCATTGCCCCAGGCCAGGGTTCGGTTGCCCTTCGGATCGAGTATCGACGCAGATGACGAGGCAATGAGCATGCCGACGGAGTCGGTGACGTAGATGATCCCGTTCTCGGCTTCCTTGATGGCGGCAAGGTATTCCGAGAGCGTGCCAAGCGTGATGGTCGCCGAAACGACACCGACGATCGAGCCGCGCCTGAAAACCGGCGCGGTGGCGGCGACGGCCAGGTCGGCGTTCGAGTACAGCGGGTACGGAGCGCTCCATGCCGGTCCTGCGGCGGAGATGGCGGCCTTGTACCACGGCCGGCTGCGGGGATCGTAGCCTGAAGCGCTCAGGTTGGGGGCGCCGAAGGAGCCATCGCCGAGGACCGGCTGGAAGACGAGCGCTCCCGCGGTGGAAACGCCGGCGGTGCCAACCCGGAATGAATCGCCGGGCTGTCGCTGCGCCTCAAGGTATTCACCCTCGTCAGTGCCGATGGCCAGGATGGCCAGACTGGGATTGATGCGGAGCTGGCTTAGGAAGACGTTGTGTATCTCGGCCTTCGTGGTGGGGTTCGGACGGAAATCGCCGAGGAATGCGCCGAGGAAGGCAGCGTTCGCCCCCGCGGCATGGGCGGCGTTCTCGAAGCGCTTCGCTATTTCCTCGGCAATGCGTTCGGAAGACGCGGTCAATATGGCCGAGACAGCGTCCCTGAGGGCGACCCTCGAGCCGTAGACGTACATGCCCCAGGACAGCGCGAAACCGACGGAGATTATCATGAAGAATGGCAGGATGATGATCCTCTTGAGCCTGGCTCCGCCTTTGCTCCGCATTGTTCCAGTATACGCCTCGGGACGGGTTTGTATACGGGTGAAATCCGGAGGCGTTTCATGGTATATTCAATCCATGACGATAACGCTGAACGGAAGCACGGAGCGTCTCGAGCCGGACGGCCTGTCGGTCAGTGGACTCCTGGCGGCCAAGTCCTGGTCGTTCCCGCTGATCATCGTGAAGGTGAACGGCGCGCTTGTGGCGAGGGATGAATGGGACGCGGCGCGGATTGCCGACGGCGATGTCGTCGAGGCGACCCACTTGATGTCGGGCGGTTGAGGAGCGGAAAAACATGGGACTCGTGGCCAAGAGGTTGACGGCGGCTCAGTGCGCGAAGGCGATGGGCGGCAAGGATTTCGGGCAGGACGTCATCGGAGCGGCTGACCTTGTGGCGGTGGTGCTGACGCAGGGCTGGTGTCCCCAGTGGTCGATGATGTCGTCCTGGCTGGACGCGGCGGCCGAGGCTGCCGGAGCCAAGGCGTTCTACCTCGAGTACGACAGCGAGGATTTTTTCGAGCCGTTCATGGCGTGGAAAGAGGATGTCCTGGGCAACCGGTCGGTTCCCTACGTCCGCTACTACCGCGGCGGCTCCTTGGTCGCCCAGAGCAACTACCTTTCAAAGGACGGCTTCGTCGCCAGTTTCAGGCGGGGGGCAAGCAAGGAGAGGACCTCCTAGGGCCCTATCGCCTTCTCCGTCAGCTCGATAAGGAGCGGCACGAGCTGCTTTTTGCGCGACAGCACGTCCTTGAGCTCGAAGGTGCGCTCGTCGAGTCTGGGGAAGCGGAGCATCGACACGAAGTCCTTGTCACCCTCGACGAAGAGCACGCTTGTCAGCTCGGTGATGTCGGTGACCATCAGCGCGCTGAAGTAGTGCTCGCCCTTGGCGCGTATCGCGGCCAGCTCGGAAACGACCTCCGCCGAACGCTCGAGTATCTCCTCGGGCGACTGCACCTCCACCTGGCTTACAGTGAACGACACGTTCGCGGCGCTGTACTCCTTCATGTCCAGCCTGACTATTTCCGCCACCGGCTTTTTCGAGACTATGCTTGCCGAGCTCATGATGTCGTGTCCGAACTCGTCGATTTCCAGATCGGCGATGTTCGACAGGTATTCCGCCATTTCGTGGTCGATGTCGGTGACGGTAGCCGACTTGAGTATCAGTGTGTCAGACAGGATGCCGGCAAGGAGCAGCGACGCGATGGGCTTGGGGATGGGCACCTTCGCGTCGCGGTACATCGAGGAGATGATGGTGCTCGTCGAGCCGACCACGCGGTTGATGAAGGTGATGGGATAGCGGGTGCTGAACGCGCCGAGGCGGTGGTGGTCTATCACCTCGATGATTCTGTAGTGCTCGGCGCCATCGACGGCCTGCCCAAGTTCGTTGTGGTCGACGAGAATCAGGCTGACGTTGGGTTCGCGTATCAGGTCTCCCTCGTCGAAGAGGCCGACGACGCGGCCGTCATCGTCTATCACCGGCACCGACCGGCTGGGGCTCTCCGCTATCGCTTCGCGCGCCCGCCTGAGGGTCTCGTGCCTGCGGACCGGGCGGATCGATTCGTCACCCATGGTCTCGACCGGCGTGGAGTAGATGACGAGGAGGCTGGTGCTCGAGGTGTCGTACGGCGAGGCGAGCACCGAGACGCCGTTGGCCTCGGCGAGTTCCTTCAGGTCCCTGCCGAGCAGTGTGCCGTTCGTGATGATCAGCACCCTCACCCTGGACTCGATGGCGTAGCGCTGCACGTCGGTTCTGTCGCCGACGATGATGATGACGGTGTCCTTCGACTCGGCGTCCAGATGCCGCTTGAAGCTCTCGGTCTCCAGGGCGGCCACGAGAACGTGCGCCTTGAACTGTTCGTCGGACCTGAAACTGCAAATCGGCTGTGCCTTTATCGTGGCCTGGAGCCGCGAGACGCTTGTCGGGATGACCGCTTTCTTGTGCGGGTTTATCTTCTTGAGGATGTTCTGGGCGAATGAACTGTAATGGAGCATTGCGCGGTATCGCCCGTCTTCGTCGACGATGGGCAGGGCTTTCTGGCCGCTGTGATTCATCATCGCCAGCGCGTCCCACAGCGGCGTGCCCCGGTCGACTACCTTCGCCGCGGCTCCCATGTAGTATTCGACCTTGGGTACGAGGTCAGGCATGAACACCGGAAACGCCACGCCGAAGCGCTCGAAGACATACTCGGCCTGCGGACTCATCTTGCCGGCCCTGGCCGCAAGGCACTGCTGGAAACCAAGCTCGCGCTTCAGGTGGGCGTATGCCGTGGCGGCGACCACCGAGTCGGTGTCGGGATTCTTATGCCCTATTACATATACCGTTTCGTTCATGGTCGCCAGTGTAGCCCCGCGGCCGCCCGATGGTCAAATCCTCGGCATGTCGCTATGCTGTCGGCCGTATGATCAAGCTTTACGCGTTCCTCGGAAACCACGGCCGCGAGTACTCGGGCAACAGGCACAACGTCGCGTGGCTGTTCCTCGAGTCGCTGGCACTGAAACAGTCGCTTTCCTGGAGGCATGGCTTCAAGGGGCGCTGGGCCCAGCTCGACACCGACGCCGGAAGGGTCTGGTTCATGGCGCCGGAGACGTACATGAACCTGTCGGGTGACAGCGTCGCCGAGCTGGCGCGTTTCTACAGGGTTGAGCCCGCCGAGATACTGGTCATCCATGACGAACTCGAGCTTGGCTTCGGTTTCTTCGGGTTCAAGAAAGGCGGCGGCCTTGGCGGGCACAATGGCCTGCGCTCGATGAGGGAACGGCTGGGCACGCCGGATTTCATGCGGCTGCGCTTTGGCATCGGAAGGCCGGGCCACGATGACATCGCCGGCTACGTGCTGTCTGATTTCTCCAGGGACGAGCGCGAGAAGCTTGACTGCTCCGTCTTCCCGCGGGCTGAGACGGCCCTGAGGATGTGCATGGAACGGGGTTTCGACGAAGCGCTCGCTTCCTACGCCAAGGCCAACGGCCTGGCGTAGGAAGCGGAGCCGGCCGGGTAGCCTACTGTATCAGCTTCTTGAGTATCCTGTCGTCCTTCTTCCAGTCGGGAACGACGCGAACCTTGATGGACAGCCTGACCGGGTAGTCGAATATCTCGCCGAGGTCATGTTCGGCCTCCTCGCGTATCTGCCGTATCATCGAGCCGCCGGCCCCGATCAGTATTCCCTTCTGCGTCTCGCGCTCGACTATGAGGTCGCCTTCGTAGACGAGCGTGCCGTCGTCGAGCATATGATGTGACTTGTACTCCACGTAGACGGCATGGGGTACCTCGTTCCTCGTGTGCAGGAAGACCTTCTCGCGGATTGTCTCTGCGATGCGGAACACGGGTTCCTGGTCGGTGTAGAACTCGGGGGGATAGTACTCGGGCCCGGGCGGCGCCATTTCGGCGAGCGCTGCGACAAGTGCCTCGACGCCCGTACCCTTCTCGGCGGAGATGTCGAAGGCGCGGGCGCCCGACATGTGCTGGGCGAGGTAGAGGCGGGCTCGTGCTATGTCCGATTCCCTGGCGTCGATCTTGTTGACTGCGACAAGGGTCTTGCCCGAGAAGGGAGCCACGCGCGTGACGATGGCTTCCTCTTCGGGGCCGGGCGCCCTCGTGGTGTCGATCACGTAGAGCACGAGGTCGGCATCCTTCAATGCGTGCAGCGCTATGTCGCGCAGGCGCCGGTTCATAGCTTTTTCCGAGTCGTGGAGTCCCGGCGTGTCCAGGAACACCAGCTGGTAGCCCTCGCCGGTCTTTATGCCGCGCACGGTATTGCGCGTAGTCTGGGGAACGGGAGAGACAATGGCGACCTTCTCGCCGCATATGGAGTTGATCAGGGTCGACTTGCCTGCCGACGGTCTTCCAATGACCGCCACGAAGGCCGCTTTGTGTACGTCGGGCACGGTGGGCCCTCCTTTCGCCGGGTCTAGACGCGGCGCATCGATGATGGATAGTCCTTGCCGGTGAACAACGAGAACTGGGCTTCGGCCTGGGATTGCAGCATCCCGAGGCCGTTGGAGACCCGGCATCCGGCCGCCCTGGCGCGGTGCATCACCTGAGTCTCCGGCGGGGTATATATCGTTTCATACAGGGCTTCGTGGCCGTTGAACTCGTACCAGTCTATCGGGTCGCCGTCCTCGCAGCCTTCGAGCCCTACCGACGTGGTCTGGACTATCAGGTCGTTGTGTCGTTCCATCAGGTCAGCAGCCCGCTCGGTCATCCCCGACCACTCGAAACCATAGGTCTCGGCCAGGTGCTTTGCCTTTGACATGCTGCGGTTGATGACGCAGGCTTTGGCGCCGAGCGATTTGAGCGCGTAGGCGACTGCTTTTGCAGCGCCTCCGGCGCCGACGATTGTCGTCCTGACGCCTTCGAGCGATTCGACGCCAAGGAAGCGGCGGACATCCGCGGAGAATCCGTACGCGTCGGTGTTGTAGCCGACCCATCCGGAACCGTCGCGTATCGCAGTGTTGCAGGCCCCGATGGCGTCCACCTCGGCGGAGCGCCGCGAAAGCCGCTGGAGGATCTTTTCCTTGAACGGCACGGTTATCGAGAAGCCCTGGACGTCGAGGCGCTTGGCCAGAGCCATGAAGGGATCGACGTCATCAGCCGGGAACGGCAGGTACAGTGAATTGAGGCCGAGCCCGGTGAAGCCCTCGTTGTGGATGGTCGGCGACTGCGAGTGGATGACCGCGGGGCCGCCGAGGATGCCGTAGAGGCTCCAGTCGGGCGCGTATTCCCTGACCCTGTAGGTGTCGAGGAGGCTTGACGGTTCGAGCTGGCCAGGCGCGGGTGGCTCGAGTCCATCGCCGCTCGCGCTCGCGTAGACGAGCATGCTGCCGAGACGCCTGGCGAGCACCCTCGTGCAGAAGCCGTATTCGCCCATGCTGACGACCACGCGCTCCACCTTGGCCGCGCTTCCCTCGAAAAGCCTGAAGACGGAATCGACGTCGTCCAGACCCCTGGCGTTCACTGCCAGCTTAGGGATCTCGTAGGGTCTTGCGGACAGGTCGCGCCAGACCTTGTCTATGTCGTCGGGCATCCCGTCCATGCAGTGCTTGGACCGTATGATCCTGGTGCCGAAGGTGCGCGCGGCTTCCTGTATCGACGGGATGTGGAAATCGTACTCGATGTCGACATAGGCGAAATTCTTGCGCTGGTCGGAATCGGCGAACGCGAGCCCCCGGGCGAAAATGACGAGCCGCACGCCCTCTCCGAGGTCGAACCTGCCGCCGTCCGAACGGCGCCTGACGGTGAGGATTGCCGGAATGCCGGCTTTCTCCGGAAAGGCCCGGATGTGGAACAGTTCGCCGGGGTCAAGGTAGTCGGCTCTGAGCTCGACCATGTCGACTTTGTCCCTGACCCTGTCGAGGGCGGCGAGGTCATGGGCGATCGTGGTGCCGGTAAGGCACAGGCATATCTTAGGCATGGCCGTTCCTAGAAGTCCGCCCGGTAGACGTAGAGTTCCCTGATCGCGCCGTCCGGGTCGACGAGGCCGCGGAGGCGTACCGGCCAGGCTTCGCCGGGCAGGGCCCATTCGTACGAGCCTTCGAGCGCAAGCGATGGCGAGCCAAGCGAGGATGCAGCGCGCTCGGCTGTCGCGCCGACCGTGAAACCGAGCACCGGCAGCGCGTACGGTTCGGCTATCCTGACCTGCCAAACCCTGTCCATGAACAGGAACAGGGAAAATCCGCCTCCGTAATCGAAGACGACATCGTCCTGCCACGCCTCTTCGCCGCGCACTGCGAAGACGGTCGATGGCGCGCCGAAGCGCGCGATGGCTTGGGCGGGACTCAGCCCGAGCAGCGTGGCGGGATCTTCGGGAAGCGCGATGGCGGGAGCCGGCTGCGCGGCTGCCTGGGCGAACGAGCCGCGGGCCGTGATCAGGAGAAGTGCAAGTGCCAGGGGCGCGATTCTTTTCATCGATGCTACTGTAGCGGAGCCGGGGGGCATCCTGCAAGCCTGCGGCCTGGACGGCAGGCTTGAGGAACCAGGGGCTTTCGACTATGGTTGATGCCAAGGAGACACACGTGCCATCCCATTCAATACTCCCAGATGCCCGTCGCGCCGCCATCGAGGCCGCGTTCGACGATGCGCTTGCAGAAGTCCGTGCCGCGGGCGATGTCGCTCTGCTCCAGGAATGCCGCGCAATCTTCCGTGGGCGGGTTCCCCTTCATCTCAGGGCGTACGTCGCCGCCGCGCTCGCGCTCAAAGGAGCGGGCAGGCAGCCGGACCATCGCCGCCAGGTCCCCGAGGCTTCCCGCGACAAACGCAAGGACGGCCGCCAGGGCAAGTCCATTCCCGCTCAGGCTGCCGATGCCACCAGAAAGCCGGAAAAAAACCGGCCTGCTGGACGCGACGTGTCTACTGGACGCGACGAGCCCAGAGAGAACCGCTACCGTGGCGAAGGCGTCACGCTGTTCGTCAGCGCCGGCAGGCGGCAACGCTTCTACGCGCGTATAGCCGTGAAGATCCTGCTAGAAGTTCCAGGCGTGTCGGGCGAAACGATCGGCGACATCCGGACGATGGACAATTACAGCTTCATCGTCGTCGACCCGGTCATCGAGGAATCAGTCATCGCGGCCTTGCACGGCTATGATTTCAAGGGTCGCATGCTTGCGGTCAACCGTGCCAGGAAAAAGGGCGAGAGCGCTCCGGCAGAGGAAGAATCCGCGTCGCTTGCCCGCGACAGCTACGGCATGCCTGCGGCGGAGGACCGCGAGGCATCGTCCTCTTCAGACGAGTACGTCGATGATACGCGGCTTGTCGACGACGGGCATGACGATGCTGCGGATGACGGGCTCGGTGACGATTTCGGCCGTCCCGCTGGTCTTGGACATTATGCCGATGACATCGTCGATGACGATATCTCTGACGACGACGATGACGATGACGACGACTTTGACGAAGCCGACGACGAAGCCGACGACGAAGCCGACGACGACAGCGAAGCTGACGATTCTACAGGAAACGTCTGAGCAGGAAAACCGTCAGCCATGCGTTGACGGCAAGCGAAACAACGAAGGCGGCGGCACTTGCCGCTGTCGCCTTCGTGGCCAGCGCGCGCAGCGTGCGTGCCTTCTGGCTCCAGCCGTTGTCCAGGAATTCCAGATCCCGCATCGACCTGTGCCGGAGCGCGCGCTTCCATAGCCACCGGTAGGCGAAGAAACCGACGACACCCGGGGGCAGGAGCGGCAGGATTGGCGAGAAGGCCGCGCACAGGGTCAGCGCTGCGACGAGCGACGGCATCCCGCCCAGCCGCGACAGCGATAATATTCCGCTCATCGTCGCCACGCCCAGCGCTATCGATACCTGAGTGATGGGGTTCCAGTACTCGTTGCCATGGCGTCCGTACCTGATTGCCCTGTGGATGAGGCCCTCGTCGTCGCCATCGTGCAGTATCACCAGCGGCGAATCCTTGCCCGATGGACCGAAGACTACGCGTCCTCCCAGTATGGCCGCCGGTCCGGCGACGAAGGCTCTGGTTCCGGCACCCACCGACGGCAGGTCGCTCCAACGGAGGCGCTCCATGCTGTAGTCATCCGGTCCGCCGCTAAGCACGTATACCCGGGTATCGTGCAAGTCGACGACGCAGGCAAGGTCGCCGCCCGCTATCCACAGCTCGTGCTGCCCGCCGATCGCGTCGACCTCGCCTTGCGCCCGGAACCTGCCAAGGGCGGCTGATGGGGAGCCGAGTACCGCCGGTCCCAGCTCGGGAAGCGCGGCCGATGCGGCGACGGACTTTCTGAACTGCCGCCATTGTTCCCGCACGACGAAAGCGCCTACGATGGGGAAGATGACGTAGAACAGAGCGGCCGCGGCCGCGGCAAGGTAGACGGTCAGGAACATTTCCGGCAGCTCCGCTTGTCATCGAGTCTTCCGGCCGGTAGTATTGCCGGCCATGATACGAACATTGAGTGTAGGTCCCATAGAGGAAAACGTCTATATTGTCGAAGCCGAAGGACAGCCTCTGCTCGTCGTGGATCCGGGCGCGGAGGCCGACCGGCTGATAGTGGAGATCCTGGCGTCCGTGGAGCGGACAGGCGCGCCGTCGGTCATCGTCGCCATGACCCACGGGCATCTGGACCATGTCGCGGCGCTTGCCGGCGTGCTTGGCGGGCTCGCGGAGCGCGGCGTCGCCACCCGTACCTTCGCGCCGGAAGAAGACCGTGACTACTTCGGCGACCGTGCCAAGGCGACGAATGAACGGATCTTTACGGGCATTCGGGCAATGGCTTTTTTCAATCAATTCTGGACTCCGGTGCCCGAGGCGGACGAGTATTTCATAGACGGTTTTGTCCTGCCAGGCACCGACGTCGTCGCTCTCCATACGCCGGGTCATACGCCTGGTTCGTCGTGTTTTCTGGTCGAGGGCGGCTCGTCTCTGATAGCCGGCGACACGATGTTCCGCGACGGCAGGGGCCGTACCGACGGCTTCGACGGCGACGAAGGGGCAATACTCCATTCCATTCGGGAGCGCCTCTGCGTGCTTCCGGACCATGTCCTGCTCTGGCCCGGCCACGGCGGGCAGACGACCATAGGCCGCGAGAAGCGGCTCTACTACTGAAAATTCCGGAGGTCAGCGGATGAATGTCATCAAGCAGTTTTCCGGCAGATTCCACCGCTGCCCGAGGCCGAACCCGATGGCTGCGCTGTTCGCGGCGGCCATACTCGCATCGTCATGCTCCGGCGGCCCGATGGACCGCTCAGAGCTCGTGCTTGGTACTGTCTGCTCGATCAGGATACTCGACGGTGGCTCGGAAAAGGCTCTCGACGCGGCGTTCGCCAGGCTCCGCGAGATAGAGGCGACCATGAGCGCGAATGCCGGGGGCACCGTGGTAGCGGCAGTCAACGCCGCCGCCGGCGGCGCGCCGGTTCCCGCGCCGGCCGGTGTCCGGTACGTAACGGCCACCGCCCTCGGATACGCGGCCATGTCGCGCGGCGCCTTCGACCCTACGATAGGCTCTATCGTCAAGCTGTGGAACATTGGTCTGGACGGCGAGCGGGTGCCATCGCCAGAGGAAATAAAGGCGGCACTCCCGCTTGTCGACTATGCCGTGGTCCGTGTCGACGACGCGGCGGGCACGATATTCCTGCCGCGGGCCGGCATGCTCCTCGACCTCGGCGCCATCGCCAAAGGCTATGCAGCCGACGAGGTCGGGCGCATCCTGCTCGAGAAGCGGGTAAAGGCGGCGGTCATCGACCTGGGCGGCAACGTCAAGGTGGTAGGCCGCAAGCCCGGCGGCGCGAAGTGGCGCGTCGGCATACAGAATCCCTTTGACGACCGGGGAGCGCACATCGGGGTCGCGACACTGGACGGCGGAGCCACGGTCGTCACGAGCGGCGTCTACGAGCGCTTCTTCATAGGCGAAGACGGAACCCGCTACCACCATATCCTCGATACCAGGACCGGCTACCCTGTCAGGAACGGCCTGGTTTCGGTGACGGTGATCAGCTCGTCGTCCATCGACGCCGACGGCCTGTCCACGACTCTGTTCGCGCTCGGGCTCGAGGGGGGCATGGCGCTGGCAGAATCGCTCGACCATGTCGAGGCGGTGTTCATAGACGAGGCGAAACGGGTCTACATGAGTTCGGGCGCAGCCGCCGTCTTCACGCTGTCCGACTCCGCGTTCACGGCCACGCCGCTACCGTAGCCGGTAGCGAGCTGCCGTAGCCACTTACGGGCGGCCTGCCTTCGGGGACAGACCCTGTTCGCGGATGACCCTGGAGGCCAGTTCCACCGCGTCGACTATCTGCTGGTAGCCGGTGCAGCGGCAGAGGTTGCCCTTCATCGCCTTGCGTATCGTCTCCCTGCCGGGTTCCGGGTCCCGGAGGAGGAGGGCGTAAGCGTTCATGATCATGCCCGGCGTGCAGAAACCGCACTGGATGGCGCCTGAGTCGATGAAGGCCTTCTGCAGGGGGTGTGGACTTCCGTCGGGCGCTTCGAGGCCTTCTATCGTCACCACCCGGGTACCGACGGCCTTGCGCACCGTCATCCTGCACGAGCGCACCGCCTTGTCGTCGACGACGACGGTGCAGGTTCCGCAGAGGCCCTTTTCGCAACCGTTCTTGGTCCCTGTCAAGAAGCGCTTCTCGCGCAGGTACTCCAGGAGCGACAGTTCCAGCTCGTCGTCCCGCAGTTCATGCGACGTTCCATTGATCGTTATCGAGTTCACGCGAGATCCTCCGGCTTGATGCGTATCGGCATGCTGGTGTAGCGGACGCCTGTCGCGTTGTAGACAGCGTTGGCTATGGCGGGAGCTATCAGCTCGATGGCCGGCTCGCCTATGCCCTTGGCGCCGGTCAGCGAATTGGGGTCGTGGTTCTCCACGATGATGCCGGTCATCTGGGGCATGTCGGTCATCCTGGGTATCTGGTACTTGTCGAAGTTGAGACAGTCCGTCTTTCCGCCGTCGCGGGTGAATTCCTCCATCAGCGCCATGCCGGTGCCCTGGGTCACGCCGCCGTACATCTGCCCGAGCAACAGCGCGCGGTTGATGGCCTTGCCGATGTCGTGGCCCGCGACGACGTTGAGGAGCTTGACCTTTCCGGTCTTCCTGTCGACCGACAGCTCCACGGCCTGGCAAGAGTAGACGTAGGTGAAGTACGCGTCGCCCTGTCCGGTGGTGTCGTCCCAGCTGACCGGCGGCGCCTGGAATGTCCCGAAGGCGTAGGGGGTGACGCGCTGCAGGAACAGTTCCTTCATCGCTTCTTCCCAAGTCAGGCTGTAGGCGTAATTGAGTCCCCATATCTTGTCGTCGTGGAAGGTGATTTCCCCCGGTTTACAGCGGAGGCGATCGGCGAGGTGGCCTGCCAGGAGTTCCCTGAACTGCCTCGCGGCGACGACGACGGCCGAGCCGCCCATGATGGTGCCGCGGGTGGCGACGGTGGTGCCGCCGTCGGGAATGGCGCTCGTCGAGGAGCGTCGGTATCGAATCCGCTTTATGTCGGAGCCCAGTTCGTCTGCCAGCACCAGCGACATCGCCGATTCCGAACCCTGGCCGTTCTCGTGGATACCCGTCTCGAGGAGTATTGAGCCATCGTACTGGCCGTTGATGATGCACGAGCAGAAGTCCATTCCCTCGGCGCCGAGGCTGGAGCCGCGGTAGCTGACCGCCAGCCCGATGCCGTACAGCTCGTCGCTGTCCGACTTGCCGAATGAGCATTTCTCGTACTTTTTACGGAATCCTATCTCGTGGACGACCTGGTTCATCACGTCCTCGAGGCTCACGGTGTGACCGGAGAGCTTCTGGCCGGTGACCGTGGTGGAATCCTGCTTGACCATGTTGATGCGGCGCATTCCCAGCGGATGTATCTTCAGCTTGTGGGCGGCCATGTCCATCAGCTGTTCCACCGCGAAGTTGACCTGCGGCGCGCCGAAGCCGCGCATGGCGCCGGTGAATATGTTGTTCGTCGCCACGGCGTAGACGTCCGCGTGGATGTTCTCCACCGCGTAGGGGCCGAAGCACTGGGCTGTCGATCGCCAGGTTACCCAGGGCGATACCGACAGGTAGGCGCCGGAGTCGGCGTGCATAGTCACCTTGACCGCGAGCACCTTGCCCTCGCTGGAAACGCCCACCTTGTACCGGAGCCGGTACGGATGCCGTTTGTAGGTCTCGCGGAAACTCCATTCGCGGTCGTAGCGCAGCTTGACCGGGCGGCCGGTCAGGCGTGCGGCAAGCGCGGCGCGTGCGCATACCGCGGCGGCGTTGTCGTCCTTGCCGCCGAAGCCGCCGCCTACCGATATCGTGTAGACCTCGACGTTGGACAAAGGCTCGCCCAGGAGGGCCGCGACGAAGCGGCGCGTGCTGAAGGGGTGCTGCATGCTGCCGTAGACCTCGACGACGCCGTCTGCCCGTGGCACGCAGACCGCGGCCTCCGGTTCCATGTAGGCGTGCTCTATCGCCTGCGTCGTGAACTCCTCCTCGAGGACCAGTTCGCAGCCCGCGAAGAGCGGCTCGGGGTCGCCGTGGCGCAGCCGGTGGTGGGCGACGATGTTCGAGTCGCCGAAGGCCGGTACGACGGGAGCGCCAGGCTCCAGGGCTTCGTCCATAGTTAGTACCGATTTGACTGGCGTGGCCGAAACCTTGACGAGGGCGGCCGCTGCCTTGGCCTGGGCGCGGGATTCTGCAACGACTATGGCGCAGACGTCTCCCCACGAGCGGATCCGCCCCGACGCGAGCATCGGGTAGTCCTTCTCGATCTGCCCGAACGAGGCCTGCCCGGGGACGTCGGCGGCGGTGATGACGCGGACGCAGCCGGGCGAGAGGAGGGCGTCGGCGGCGTCGACCCGGAGATCCTTCGCGGCCACGTAGTCGGCGTAGACCGGCACCGCGTGGAGCATGCCCGCGAACGAGACGTCGTCGGCGTAGGTGGCGCGTCCGGTCGCCTTGGCCAGCGCGTCGTTCCTGAATGCCGTATCAGGGCGCATTTACCGGTTCCCTTCGGGCCGGACGCCGGCCAGTTTCAGCCGCAGGAACAGCCACGGGGCGCCGAACGAGACCCATCCGCCGACGAGTCCGTAGCGGATGAAGCGGAAGAGCGCGTACTGTGGTTCTCCTGCCTCGGGCGACAGCAGTTTGCCTCCCAGGTAGATGACCGCGACGCCGGCCAGTCCTGTCGCCAGGCGGGTGGCCTTCATCGCGGGCGAACCCGACGACGCGTCGAAGCGCAGTTTCCTGAACAGGAAAACTCCTCCCATGGCGGTCCCGAAGAATACGCCGGGCAGGCTCGTGTCTTTCATGTTGAGCGCGTTCATCCCGAGCGCCAAGACGGCGATGAGGGCGACGTGCACGCGGACGTTCCAGGTAGCCAGCAGCGCCGCCGCCTTGTCCCCGAGGAAGTAGCCAGCCAGCGCGAAGCTCCAGCCGAGCGCCAGGCCCAGGAACACGTCGGTGGGAAAATGGACGCCCAGGTAGAGCCGGGTAAAGCTGATGGCCAGCGGCACGGCCAGCGCCAGAACGAGGCCCCACGGCCGGTGGATGCGGGGGGCGAGCGTTCCCCAGAACGTCGACGTTCCCTGCGCGTGTCCTGACGGCAGGCCGTGGCTCGTCTCGCGGGCAAGGCCCACCGACGGGTCCAGGTCGTAGGGCCTGGGCTGGGCAAACGCGACCTTGAGCCAGCCGTTGACGAAGGCCGACAGCAGCACGACGACGCCGAGCCTCAGTCCGAAGCGCTCGTCGACGCACCATAACAGCATGGGCAGGAAGAGGAGGTAGAAATACTCGGAGCCGACGAGCGACAGAGCCTTCATGAAGACGGTCAGTCCGGGGCTGGCGATGGCCTGTATGGACCTGACGACGTCCAGGCCCCACGACAATACGGATTCCATGCTTACTCCTCCTGTAACTGGGTCTGGCGATCCGGCCGCGGCATGAGCGTCATGCCGCAGGCGAGCATGCGCCTGAAATCCATTTCCGGAACCGGCCTCGAGAATAGGTAGCCCTGGAACTGGTCGCAGAAGATGGTATCGAGGAAGCTCATCTGCTCCATGTTTTCCACGCCCTCCGCGACGACCGAAAAGCTGAGCGTGTGGGCAAGGTCGACGATCGCGGAGGCGATTATCGCTGCCCGCCTGTCAGAAGGTAATGGATCGATGAACGACTTGTCCATCTTGACCGTGTCGACCGGGTAGTCCTTGAGCTTGGAGAACGACGAGTAGCCGGTACCGAAGTCGTCTATCGATATGGCGGCCCCGAGTTCCTTGAGCCGCAGCAGTTTGCGTATGCTCTCGCCCTCGTTGGTCATGATGCCGCTCTCGGTGATCTCGAATTCCAGGCGCCGCGGGTCCACGCCGGTCGATTCGACTGTGGCGGCTATATCCTCGACCAGGCGTTCCTGTCCGAACTGCCGCGGCGACAGGTTTATCGAGATCGGGATCTCGGGCAGTCCCTGCGCGGTCCACGATGCCGCGATCTCGCAGGTCTTGAGCAGGACAAGCGAGCCTATCTTGTCGATGTAGCCGCTCCGCTCGGCCACGTCGATGAAGGTGGCCGGCCCCTTTATCTCTCCCGAGGCCAGGCGCCACCGGACCAGCGCCTCTGCGCCGACGATGAAGCCTGCCCTGTCCACCTTGGGCTGGAAGTACGGCTCGAAGCGCCCCTCGCCTATGGCCAGGCCAAGGTCGTTCTCTATGCGCTGGCGCTCAAGCACCTCGCCGTTGAGCCGCGCGTCGAAGAGGCGGTAACGGTCGCGGCCGGATTCCTTGGCCATGTACAGGGCGGCTTCCGCGTTGCACACGAGTTCCGCCGTGTCCTTGCCGTCGTTGGGGTAGAACGCCACGCCCATGGAGGCGGACAGGCGCAGCGACTGGCCCAGCCCGATGTCGAAGGGGTCGATGAATGCCGCCTGCGCCTTGGCGATGATTTCCTTGATATGGTCCTGCGACTTGATGTCCGGAAAGAGCACGAAGAATTTGTCGCCGCGGTAGCGGGAGATGATGTCATCGTTCCTGAACGAGTTCTTGAGCGCCGAGGACACCGACTTCAGCACCTCGTCGCCCGTTTTCGTGCCGTACATGTCGTTGACGCGCTTGAAGCGGTCGAGTCCTATCGCCATCACGCCGAATACGCGGCCGCGGTTGGTGGCTATCGTTATGTTCCTGCCCACGTCGCGGGTAAACGACTCCCTGTTCGGCAGCTTGGTCAGCGGGTCAAAGTATTCGTAGAAGAGCGCCCGCTCTTCGGCCTTCTTCTGTCTGGTGACGTCGCGCAGGGACATGATGACGCCCGCGATGTCCGGGTTGTGGAGGTAATTCGAAGCCGCTGCCTCTACCGGCAAACACTCGCCTTCCTTGCGGCGGATGGAGAAGCCGGCGGTGAAGGTCGGGTGCTCCGCTACCAGGTTCGACGAGTACATCGCCCGTTGCTCGGTGCTGTAATCGTCGCCAAGGAGCGAGAAGAAGTCGACGCCTTCGAGTTCCTCGGGCGCCCATCCAAGCAGCGACCTGGCGCTCGGGCCGCAGAACCGTATCGAGCCGTCGGTTTCGAGTATCATGACCACGTCGGAAGCATGCTCGACGAGGCCGCGGAACAGCGCTTCGTAGCGCCTGGCCTTGGCGCGCTCGGCGCCTGACAGCGGGCGCTCCGGCGGAGCGGACTCGACCATCTCGACCAGCTGCGCGGCGTTGTCACTCTCTTCCGATGCGCCGTCAGTGGGTCCCTGTACGCCGTGGACGATAGCGCCCGCGGCGCGGGCGGCCTTGCCGTTCATACCGACAGTGTAACCGGGAGATCGGCCAGCGGCAAGGTGGGATGTTTGCCTTGACGAGTCATCGGAGACCATAGTACAAGAGTCCATGCACATTGCCGGCATGGTGAAATGGTATACACGGCAGACTCAAAATCTGCTGTCCGCAAGGACGTGAGGGTTCGAGCCCCTCTGCCGGTAATCGAGGAGGACGGAATGAACGCAGTCACGTCATGGAGAACGGATACGCTGGGCGAATCGGCAGTCAAGGCCCTCAAGAAGAACGGTTTCGACGCTGTCTACGTGAAAACCGGCGCGGAGGCCCTCGAACTGGTGGCCAAGCACTTCAGGAAAGGCGCGACCGTCGGCTTTGGCGGATCGATGAGCGTCAAGGGCTTGGGCGTGCAGGAAAAGGCCGCGTCCGCTGGCTGCGAGGTCCTCGACCACAACGCCCCGGGGCTCGCCCCCGATGTGAAGACGACGATACTCAGGCGCCAGCTGACCAGCGACGTCTTTGTGTCGGGATCGAACGCCGTAACGCTGGAAGGCGAGATCGTCAACGTCGACGGTACCGGCAACCGCGTGGCCGCGCTCAGCTTCGGCCCGCTCAAGACCATCGTCGTCGTCGGCGTCAACAAGGTCGTGCGCGATCTTGACGAGGCATTCGCCCGGGTGGAGTCCTTCGCGGCCCCGATGAACAACAAGCGACTGGACAAGCCCAATCCCTGCGTCAAGACAGGCGTCTGCATGGACTGCGACGGCGACACGAGGATTTGCCGGGTGTACCAGATCCTGCGCAAGCGCCCGGGCGGAACCGATTTTACGGTGATCGTCGTGGGCGAGGACCTGGGCTACTGAGCCAGGCCGGCAGGGCCTCAGTCGAGCAGCGTTCCGGCGGGGCCAGCCCTGTCGGAAACCAGCCTCCTGTCAGCGCCGGTCCTGAGCATGGGGATGTCGTCGTAGCGGCCGGAATTGTTCCAGAACAAGAGTCCCTCGTTCGACGCGTCCCTGACACCGTCGACCTCGAGGGCGACGTAGGCCGGCGAGTACCAGTCCCGGTCGTAGCGAACGTTGAGGTAGAAGGCCTGCACGTAGGGCCGCACCACGACACGTTTCCTTGCGATGTATGAATTCCTCAGAGTCCCGAGCCGGTATATCCTGTATGGCCGCTTGACCGCCGGGTCGAAGCCCAGGAAACCCTGCTCGAAATGCGAGGGGTAGAACATCGGGCATATCGCATCGACGTAGCGGGCGAGCAGCTCGACATCCTGGCCCGTCCTGACGCCGGAACGGTACCAGCCATTCGCTCCGTAGATGTCGATGCTGATGGGAGCATGGATGCTCTCCCGCGCATACGACAGGAACGACATGAGTGCGCTCTCCATGCCCATGCCGGCGTCCTTCCAGCGGAAGCGGGCATCGTCGAGGTTGGCTCCGTCGGTCGGGAAGCGGATGTAGTCGAACTGAACCTCGTCGAAGCCCCGGGCTATTATTTCCCTGGCGATGGCGACATTGTATTCCCATACCTTTTCGCAGTACGGGTCGACCCAGTATTCGCCGTTGTACTTCCGCTCGACCACCGTGGTCGTGGCCGGCGCGGCGGTGGACGAGGGAGCGCCTTCCGGTACCGGCACGGGCACTTCGGTGTCCACTAGCTCGTATCCGCGCCATGCTTTCGATTCCCTGCCGTCCCATACCGCCCAGGCGCCCCCGGAATGCTCGTGCAGTCGCTGGTCCTTGAACACCACGATCCTGGCTATCAGGTAGCGTCCCTTGGCCTTCATTTCCGCGACATACTGCTCGACGTCGAGCGGGTTGGAGGTCCTGCCTATCGCCTTGACCAGCGGATCCCGCGGCTCGAAGCGCAAGCTCCCGTTGTCGTCCTTCAGGTCGACGACGACCGAGTCGAGCCCCCGGTCGGTCAAGAGCGCGTCGTATTTGGCGCGGCTTTCGGGCCTGACCATGAAGCCTGTCTGAAGGTAAATGCCGTGGCGGCCGTCGGCGGCGGCGCGGTACGGCTTGTCGCTCCTGAACGACGCGAGCCACAGTTCCGAAAGGCTGAGCGCAGGCAGGGCCGAGCCAGGCGTGCCGGGAACGTATATCGATTCGATCTGGGTGGGGACGAGGGCGGCGGCGGCCAGCACCGCGCTCGTGATGCCGCTGTCCCTGGCGGAGGAGCCACGCGCGGTGTCAAGGCTCATTACCGCGCCGTCGGTCACGTAGACGAGGCCGTCAGGCCTTGGCTGCAGCGAGTCGAAGGCGCCGAAGTCAGCTTCTTCCTTGTATATCACCCTGAAGGCCTGGGCCGCGAAGTCGTAGCGGTACAGTCTGGGCAGGAACGTGTTGGCCGCCCAGACGGCGGGGCCGTCAGCGCGCGCCTCGACAACGATGTCCGACACCTCGTCGGCACTGCCCGAAGGATCGACTCTGCCGAGGTCGCCGCCAATCTCGCGCCATGATCCGCCGTCTGTCTTGACGAAGGGGCCCTTGAGGGCGTGCGATGCGAATACCAGCAACTCCGGCCGGCTCGTCACCGCGACCGCCTTGATGCCGGGCTGCGGCGCGGGCGACCGGATGGCCTGCCACGATAGCCCGCCGTCGCGGGTCAGGAATACCTGGTCCTTGGTGCAGGTAACGAGGGTGGACGGGTCGTACGGATCGACCTCGAGATCCTTCAGTTCCTGCGCCTCCCTGGTGAACGACTTGACGCCGTCCGAGAAGGTCTTGATGGTCTTTACAGGGAGGCCTGCGTTCCGTTCCTCGAAGGTAACGAGGTCGATGCTGCGGAGTATTCCCTTGCCGGTCAGGAACCAGAAGGCGCCGCCCGCCCTCAGTATCTTGCGGACATCGGTTCCGGCGACGATCCTCGTGGTTTTCGAGGGGCTGTCCAATCGATAGAGGCCATCGGAGGCGCCGACGAGGCTCTGTGCTCCAGCTGATGCGACCGTCGCCTGCAAGGCGGCAGCAAGGGCGAGGATTCGTATGGTCGAGAGTCGCATCGGGTAGTCTCCGGGTGGGTAGCTGTGATTCCTGGACGCTTCGTCGTCACCCCAATACTACAAAAAAGTACAGCCTATGGATAGGGAGGACTCGGGCCGATCGCCCCCGCCGTTTCCTGCGAGTCATCTGCCAGGAGGAACGTGGCGGTCTATCGCGTCGGTGACCTCGCGTACCAGCTGGTCGCGGAGGCCGCCTATCAGGGCGGAGTCGGCTGGCGGGCCGCCCTCCATCAGGAGCTGGTACGGCTTGACGCCAAGCGCCCGCGCGAGACGGAGATGGACATCCGGAGATGGGTATTTCCTGCTGGTCTCGATCTCCGCCAGGTAGTTCTTGGAGATGCCAGCCGCGTCGGCCAGGCCGTCCTGGGTGAGGTTTCGATACGCCCGAAGCGTCTTGAGGTTCCTTGACAGGAGTTCGTGGAGTTCTTTCACCGTTCCTCGCCGCTGGAACGATGCTAGACGCCCCCGAGCGTGTTGACAATTCGCCAAGGGCCAATAAAGATTGGCTTATAGTATGTCGAACAGCGCGCATATGCATGAACCGGAACACAGCACCATCACATTCAGCCTGGATGGGGCTATGGATGACCAATCCGCATCGGCTGCCCTGCGCAGGCTCGGCGTCGGACTTGGACAGCGCGCGGGCCATCCCGGGGAGCTTCCTTCCGGCCGCAAGGCTATCGGCAGCGGCCGCTGGATCGCCTGCGGCCTGGCCAGCGATGGCGTTGTCGAGCTGTGGCCCGCGCCGGATGCTCCCGACTCGCCCGAAGGCCTGGATGCCGGATCGCTTGAGCGACAGCTCGATGCCGCCGGCCTTCCGTATGTTGTCTACCGACCCTAGCCCGGATATCTCACACCTTGCCGCAAAGTTATAGTAAGTCATTGTGTTGTAGTAAAATGCGGCAAGGCCCGCATAATCGGGCTGATCCCTGCGTCGTTCCTCGTCTCGGTGCTCACATACCTTAAGTATGCTCCGCGCCTCGACTTCGTTCACTTCTTGGGCTAAGCCCGATTCTGCTGTGAGATATCCGGGCTAGGAGCTCCCGTCCCCGAAAATCCTATGGCGGTTTTCCGCGCCGATGCGCAGGACCGCGTCTTCCGTGGTTTCGCCGGAAAATCGCCTGCGCTTGAGGTCGGTCGCGAAACTGCCCATCGAGAAATGGTTGAAGCCGTAGACAGACTCCTCGAGCCTGGCGCCGTCCCTGCCGGTGCCAAGCGCGGCATAGTCTTGCGCGGCATAGGCTTCGACCAGGGCTTCCCGCCAAGGCTCGAAGAGGCCGCGTGGCCTCAGTTCGGATAGACCCATCACCCATACCCGCGCGCCGAGGCATTCCTGCAAGGCCGGCACCATGGCGGCCATGAAGCGCTGGCTCTGCCCGAGAATCGTGACCGCCTCGGGGCAGAGTCGGGCCAGCCTGCGCAACTGTACGGTCTTGGGTGTGTGGACGGGGGTCTTGTTGACGATGACGGCCTGGCGCCTGAGGTCGACGCCGAGCTCCCTCGCGAAAAAGCGTTCCGCCATCTGGCCGGAGCGGCCGACGAGGTAGCGGTTCCGGGCCGCTTCCTGCTCGCGCTTGCCAGGGTTGTCCGCCACGACGACCCAGGAGATATCCGCGTCGGGTCCGACGTCGTCGAGGGCGCGGTTGTAGACTATTGCCGTCTCGACGGCGTAATCGTCCTCGCCGAGTTCCATGGCAAGAACCCGCTGGGCGTCGGCGAGTCCCGGTACGCCGGCTGTCCAGACGGCGACCATGCGCCTGAATTCGCCGCGGATGGCAGAGAAGCGGGAGAACGCCAGAGTATCCGTTCAGTGCCCCCTCTCCATCGCGATTCGGTTTCGCTGGTTTCACGGCGCGTGCGAGGCGAGTGTATCGGCGGGGACTCCTGGCGGCAAGGCCATGGCCTGATATGGGTCCGTCCCAACGCCTTCCGTCCGATTATCGGGCGCTCCCGCCCATAGCCCTTGCATGTGCTTTCATGGTATTTTCTTTCATACCCGTAAACCAAGGACCGTCGATGTCCAGGACAATAGTATTCGTTAACCAGAAGGGCGGCGTCGGCAAGACGACGTCGGTCATCAACCTCGGAGCCTACCTCGCCCGCTCAGGCAAGCGGGTCCTTCTCGTCGACTTCGACCCGCAGGCCAACCTGACGAGCGGCGTAGGAGGTGCGGACAAGTCCAAAAAGGGGAAAGGCGCCTACGAGGTCATCTCCGGCAAGGTTGACATGCGCGACGTCATCAAGCCGACCGCCGTCGAGGGGCTCTTTCTTGCCCCGTCTTCAATAGACCTGTCGGGCGCCACCGTGGAGCTGGTCGACAAGGAAGGCCGCGACGACTACCTGAAGAACGCGCTTGCCCCGGTCAAGGGCGAGTACGACTTCGTGCTCATCGACTGCCCTCCGTCTCTCGGCGTCCTGACGTTGAACGGCCTGTCCGCCGCCGACGAGGTGCTCATCCCGCTGCAGTGCGAGTATTTCGCCCTCGAGGGACTGTCCCTGATCCTGCAGACCATACAGCTCGTACAGAAGGGCATGAATACCAGGCTCAAGATCACCGGCATACTTTTCACGATGTACGACTCGCGCACCAGGCTTGCCCAGGATGTCGTGCAGCAGGTCTCGGGCTATTTCGGCGACCGTGTGTTCTCGACCATCATACCGCGCAACGTGCGGCTGTCCGAGGCGCCGTCGCACGGCGTTCCGATATGCCTCTACGACCCTGCCTGCATAGGCGCCAAGAGCTACGAGAAACTGGCGGCCGAGGTACAAGGCCGTGGCTAAATACGGACTTGGGAAGGGGCTCGAAGCGCTGCTGCCCGACATGCCATTCGACGACAGGGCGGAAAGGGATGCCCGTAACGGCGGAATCCTGTCCATACCCGTCGCAAGGGTCTCGCCGAGCGCCGACCAGCCCCGTAAACGCTTCGACGAGCAGTCGATAGCCGAGCTGGCCGAGTCTATAAAGCGCCATGGCGTCATTCAGCCTCTCGTCGTCGAAGCTGACGGCTCGGGCGGCTACCGCATCGTGGCCGGCGAGCGCCGCTGGAGGGCCGCCGCTGTCGCTGGCCTGTCCGAAGTACCGGCCATCGTCAAGGAATACGGCCGCGAAAAGCGGCTCGAGGTCGCGCTCGTCGAGAATGTGCAGCGCGAGGACCTCAACCCGATAGACGAGGCCGAGGCGTACCGGCAACTGATGGAGGCTACCGGCCTGACCCAGGACCAGGTGGCGGAGCGGGTCAGCAAAAGCCGGCCGGCCGTCGCCAACGCCCTTCGCCTCCTGGGCCTGCCTGCCGACGCGATGGAAGCACTTCGTTCCGGCGCGATAAGCGCCGGGCACGCGCGCGCGATACTGTCATCGGTCAATCCCGCCGACAGGCAGGTGATCCTCCGCCGGTCGGTCGAGGACGGCATTTCGGTACGCGAGGCGGAGGCTCTCGCCGGCTCGTTAAACCATGGCGGCCGGGCCGTGGCGCCCAAGGCCGCGAAACACCTGCAGCCCAGGCCGCTCGATCCCGACGTCGCGGCGATAGAGCAGGACCTCATCGGCCGGCTCGGCACCAAGGTGTCGATCAAGGGCGACGCGACACGTGGGTCCATAACCATTGAATACTTCTCGATGGACGATCTCGACAGGGTATTCGGCATAATAGCGGGTGACGGAGTATGAACTGCTCAAGGCGGGCCACCGTGCTGGCGGCAATGTTTTTTTCAACGATGGCGGCTGTCTCCGCGGCAGACGTCGGCGCCGCCCCTGTCGATCGAAAACTTCCCCCGGAATCGTCGGCGGAATTCCTGTACGGCCTGCCTCCAGGCCTGGACCTCGAGCGCCTCGTCGGCAAGCCGCGTCTGGTAGATACCGTCAACTACCTGTTCACCGACCAGGCGAGCGGCGAGCGCCGGCTTGGGGGCTACGCCGAAGTTATTGCCGTCTTCGACATGCCTATCGAGGATATCCTGGCAGTATCGCTCGACTTCGAGTCGTCCGCGTCATACGCGCCTCGCATCATGGAGAGCGCCATACAGAGGCGCGACGGTCCGGACTACCACCTCTATTACAAGGTGGGCATCAAATTCATGGGCATCGAGATCAGCTTTCGCTCGACATTCGTATCGACTGTCGAGCATTTCGATGGAGGCTCCGTCGGCATCAGGTCGCGGCTGACCGAGAGCATCGATGAATCCGAGTACGAACATTTCACGTCAACATATTTTACGCCGGTTATGGTCAACGGCAGGACGATGACGTTCATCCGCTATTTCAACCGCCCGGGCATCAGGAATCCGAGCGTCGGCATGTTGCAGGTCCTGAATCTTTTCGCGCCGCCAGAAGCGCGCGGCCAGGTTTCGGCCATCGCGAAGGAAGCAGCCAGGCGCTCGAAGCTGCGTTAGGAGCGATTGCATGGAACATTTCGACGTAGCGATCATCGGAACCGGCCCCGCTGGCCTCGGCGCGGCCTTTGCCCTCCTGGACGCCCGGCCCGGCCTCAGGCTGGCGCTCATCGACCGCAGCGAGTATTCCTCAGGCGGGCTCCGCAATGACTGCAAGATGAATTTCAGCTGGCCGGTAGGCTTTCCCGAGGACGACTGGGATAGACCGGTCGCCGAACGCTACCTGGAACGAGTGGAAGCCTTCCTGTCGCCGGCCATCCTGGAGCGACGGGGCATCGACGTCTATGTCCGCAGGGCGGAGCGGCTCGGCGCCAGGCTCCTCGATATTCGTCAGGCCCACCTCGGGACCGACGGCGGACTTGCGCTCATCAAGCGCCTCGTCGCCGAACTCGCCGACCGGGGCGCCGCGCCGTCGCTCGGCGAGAGGGCGCTTTCCGTGGATGCAGCGCGAGGCGTAATGGCGACCGACCGCCGCGAGCTGTCGTTCGGCGCGGCCCTCGTCGCCCCCGGCCGCGCCGGCTTTTCCTTCCTGCAGGACGTGATGCGCGCCAACGGCGTCCCCTTCGTCGACAACGTCGTCGACGTCGGCGTCCGCGTCGAGATGCGCGAGGAGCGCTACCCGATAGTCAAGGATTACTACGACCCCAAGTTCCTATTTCCAAAAAAGGTCAGGACATTCTGCACCAATTCACGGTCGGCCCACGTCGTACAGGAAAAGTACGAAGACGAGGCAGGGATCTGGTACAGCGTCAACGGGCACGCCTGGTCGGCCGACAGGCCGGCCAACGGCCTTGCCAACTTCGCCATGCTCAAGACAATCTCGCTGACCGAGCCGCTGGCCTCGGGCCAGGCCTACGCGCGCGCGCTTGGCACACAGGCGATGCTCCTTGGCGGAGGCCACCCCATAATGCAGCGCATCGGCGACTTCCGCCTCGGCCGCCGCTCTACCCGCGAGACATTCACCGGTGACCTGTACGATTTCGCGCCTACCCTCGTCTCCTCTACCCCCGGCGACATAGGCCTGGCCGTTCCGGCCAAGGTGATGCGCGCGCTGTGGACCGCGATGAAGTCGCTCGACACCATCGTTCCAGGCTTGCTCCACCCCAGCACCATCCTCTATTACCCGGAGATCAAGACGTACGCCAACAAGCCCGTATTCGAGGATGCCGCGCATTTCCGCGCAGCGACGCGCCTGTATCTGGCCGGGGACGGAGCCGGCACGAGCCGTGGCATCACTTCGGCCTGGGCATCGGGCATGCGGGTCGCCGACGGCATTCTGGCCGGATTGGCATGATTTAGATAATAATAGAACTATATCCTCCGCTTTTTCAGGCTGCGTCCTTGACTCGGGACTTCAAAAAAGTTAGTGTTCTTCGATACAGACACAACGAGCATCGGAGCCGGCCTGACCGGCCCGTCGTCATCCCCTTTATTGAAGGAGACCCAATGAGCATCATCGAATACGTAGAGGCTCGCGAGATCCTCGACTCCCGCGGAAACCCCACTATAGAAGTAGACGTCGTCCTGGAGGACGGCACCCTCGGCCGTGCCGCCGTCCCGAGCGGCGCCAGCACCGGCGAGTACGAAGCCGTCGAGCTCCGCGACGGCGACAAGAAGCGCTACCTGGGCAAAGGCGTCCTCAAGGCGGTCGAGAACGTCAACAATATCATAGCCGGCGAGATATGCGGACTCGACTGCACCGAGCAGGTGGACATCGACCGCACCATGATCGACCTCGACGGCACAGAGAACAAGGCCAAGCTCGGCGCCAACGCGATACTCGGCGTGTCGATGGCCGTCGCCCGCGCCGCGGCTGATTATCTGGACGTCCCCCTCTACAAGTACCTCGGCGGCGCCCACACCACGATGTTGCCCGTCCCCATGTCCAACATCATCAACGGAGGCAAGCACGCCGACAACAAGGTGGACTTCCAGGAATTCATGATCATGCCGGTAGGCGCCGAAACCTTCCGCGAAGCGGTCCGCATGAACGCCGAGGTTTTCCACAACCTCAAGGCAATACTCAAGGCCGACGGGCACAACACCTCGGTCGGCGACGAAGGCGGTTTCGCGCCGAACATCGGCAACGACGACGCGCTCGACTACATCATGAAGGCCATAGAGAAGGCCGGCTACCGCCCAGGCGAGCAGATCGCCATAGCGCTCGACCCCGCAGCCAGCGAGCTGTTCGACGAAGGCGACCGCAAGGGCTACAAGTTCTGGAAATCCAACCCCGGCAAGCTCTTTTCTTCCGACGAGATGATAGACATCTACACCAGGTGGGTAGCCAAGTACCCCATCGTTTCGATCGAGGATGGCCTCTCGCAGGACGACTGGGAAGGCTATGTGAAATTCACCAAAGCCCTCGGCGGCAAGATCCAGATCATGGGCGATGACCTCTTCGTAACCAACACCAAACGCCTGGAGAAGGGCATCGCCATGGGCGCCTGCAACTCCATCCTCATCAAGCTCAACCAGATCGGCACCGTCACCGAGACCATCGAGGCCATCAACATGGCCAAGCGCGCCAGCTACACCGCCGTCGTCTCGCACCGCTCGGGCGAGACCGAGGACACCTTCATTGCCGACCTGACCGTCGCGATGGAGACCGGCCAGATCAAGACCGGATCCCTGTCGCGCACCGACCGCATCTGCAAGTACAACCAGCTGATGCGCATCGAGGACGCCATGGAAGGCATCTCGGAGTATCCGGGAATGAAAGCGTTCTATAACATAAAGAAGTAACTCGGGGATTCCGAGATGGTCGCAATGCCCCGTCCGATAGGACGGGGTACGCGAGTACCCTCGCGAATATCCGGGAATGAAGGCGTTCTACAACATAAAGAAGTAATGGCCCATACGTTCCTTTCCTTTCCAGGCGGCGCCGGCTCGCGTTCAGCGGGCCGGCCCGTGCGGGATCCCGCGTGCTACCTGGTCCGCCGCGAGCCGCCTATGTCGCGCGGGCGGAGCCCGTTGGCCCTCGCCATGGCTTTCCAGCCGGCGTGGGCCGCGAGGATATAGGCGAAGCGGGGGAACGCGAAGCGTACGAAGCGCGTCTCGCCGCTCGCCTCGCCGCGGGCAGCCAGGCCGGCTATCCAGTCCAGGCCTTCGGAGACCGACCGCTTGATGCCAGCCCCAGGCGGCACCGAGGCCAGGCCTGCGAGCATGCCGCCCGAGCCTATACCGAGGCCGCCGCCCCACTCGAGGCCGGCCGATCGGGCAAAGTTTGCGACAACCGCCAGGGCGAGCTCGGTCTGCGCGGCCTCGTGGAAGCCGCAGTTGCATATCGCGTAGACACGGGCCGGCTTCCGGCCGCTCCTGGATGGCGCGATGGCCTGGTACGATATCAGCCACTCGAGGAGCGGCGCGGGCAGGCAATCGACGTACAACGGGAACGCCAGCACGAGGGCGTCGGCCGCTGCGTCTTCCTCTGTAGCCGATCCAGCCGTAACGGCCCGCTTCGTCAGCGACTCGACGCCGGAGCCCATGGCGGCCGCCACCGTATCGAGTACGATGCCGGACGCGGAGCCCGCTGCCTTGGGGCTGCCGTTCATCAGTACTGCCTTCATGCTCCGACCTCCCAGGCGACCCAGGAGGCCAGGGCCTCGGGCTCGCCCCCGTACTCGAAGCGGCGCCTCGCTCGCGGCGACAGCAGGTTGTCGCAATGCGCCTGGGCCAGGCCCAGGAAAGTCTCCAGCTCTTCCGGGCCGTAGTCCCCGTACGGCGCGTGAAGGAGTCGCCGGCGCCTCCCGCCGCGCTGGACGTGGTGCATCTCGCCCTCGTGCACCGTGAAGAACGGCAGGAGGACGGGTATGCTCCTGTCGAGGGCGCGCTTGACCGACGGCGCGTACGAGCCGAACGGTATGCGTGTCACGATGACGACCAGGTCGGCCGGATAGAGGGCCTCGACGAAGGCGCGGCCATCGTCGGCGATAACGCAGGTCCCGGGCGTCTTGACCCAGCAACCGAAGCAGCCCAAGCAGGGCTTGATGGCAAGGCTCGACGCGTCGAAGAAACGCGCGTCGTGCCCCCAGCGGCGCGACCAGTCGGTCAGGGCCATTACCGCGCCCTCCGTCCGGTCGTTCTTCTCGTCATACAGACCGAGAACGTTCATGTGACCTCCAATGTTGGCAGTGTCAACTGTCTTGGATGCAAAAATAGCGCGATATGTTGCCAATGTCAACATCCATGCCGTATACTCGACTCATGACGACAGCCTACCATCACACGAACCTCCGGGCCTCCCTGCTTGCCGAGGGGCGCCGGCTGCTCCTCGCCGAGGGCTACGCCCATTTCTCGCTGCGCAAGCTCGCGTCCG
>CAZNXK010000030.1:0-388 GCA_964576835.1 uncultured Treponemataceae bacterium
CTTCGTTCACTTCTTGGGCTAAGCCCGATTCTGCTGTGAGATATCCGGGCTAGGCTTCCGCAGATTCCCACTGGGACAGGAAATGTTCGTAGGCATCCACGGTGGCCTTCATGACGATATCCTGGAGTTCGCCACGCCCGCCCCAGTCGTTGCCGTCCTGCATGTACAGATGCTTGAGGACGCCCCTGGCCGATTCGAAATCAAATGACCGGTCCTCGGCCCGCCTACGCTGCAGGCTCTTGAGGGTCTTGCCGTAGGTATCGTCGTAGGTCTTGTCTTTCCATTCCACTATAGACACGAATGCTCCCTCGTAGACGCGGGTCCGCCTGTTCAGATGCAAAAAGCCGCCCCACGGGGACGGCTTTTTCAGGATCAACTATAGCGGCGG
>CAZNXK010000030.1:398-29865 GCA_964576835.1 uncultured Treponemataceae bacterium
TGGACGCCCGGCCTTTATACAGAACGGCGCATCTTTTGTCAACCGCCGTATGTCAGCGACCGTTGCGGCCGGCTATCATCGCAAGCCCGTCAAGGGTGAGGTACGGCTCGAACTGACCGTACCCAACCCCTGCCATCACCACCCGTCCAACATCGTCGCCAGTGCCTATCACCGTCGGGGTCTCCGCCATCTCGGCCGACATCATCTCGACCAGACGCCTGACAAGGCCGCCATAGCCGAACAGGATGCCTGATTGCAGGGCCTGGGCCGTATTCCTGCCGATGGCCCTCCTTGGCGCGTCCAACCGGATCTCGGGAATCTGGGCCGCGGAGCTGCGAAGGGATCGCGCGGCTGTCTCGAGTCCCGGAGCTATTGCCGCCCCGAGAAGCTCCCCCTCCGAGTTGATGGCCGAAAGGACGATGGCTGCGCCGAAATCGACGACTATGGCCGCCCCCGGTGTCATGGCACGGGCGGCGACCGCCGCGCAGACTATGTCGCTGCCAAGCTCCGACGGCGTATCGGTGCGGATCTTGAGCCCTGTCTTTGTGCCTGGTCCCACAACCGACGCTTCGACTCCGAACGATGAGGCCAGCGCCTCGACGACACGCGTGGTCATCGCCGGCACGACGCTCGACACCCACGCCTCCTCGATGCCGGGCTCGGGTCCCAGGCCTGCCTTGGCAGCGCAGGCCTCGAGGAGTATGCCAAGCTCGTCGGCGCTCCTGTCTCCGCCAAGCCTGACGACGGCCGACCAGAGCGCTCCGTCCCTGAAGCCGGCAACAATGCCGGAATTCCTGACGTCGAGGGCGAGCAGCATACTACTCAGCTCCCTTCGCCGGACAGCTTGGAGCGGCCACGCGCGCCTTCGATTCCTTTCCACGCGCCTACGACCGAGCTCGTGAACACCGCGGCTGCGGCGGCTTCGACCAAGCCGTTGGTCAGGGCTATCGACGCGAGGATGGCAGGGAGCGCGCCGGCCTCGACGCCGAACATGCCGGTAAGTTCCCTTGTCCCGACCAGACCCAGAGCCAGCAAAACGAGCGCCGTGTTGACCATACTGCCAGCAGCTCCAGCCACGCCGGCGGCCAGGGGCGTCATCTTTCCGCGGAACAGCTTGTATACGCCCCACGCGGCGAAGCCTATCGCCAGGCGCGGAAGAATCGACACGAGGGGATTGGCAAAGAGAGGGTCGAGAGGCCCGATGGGCGCGGTCGCCGCCTTGACGAGGCTCGTGACGCCGAAGATGAGGCCGACCGCGGTACCCGCCAGCGGCCCTTCGAGCACGGCGGCGATTATCACCGGTATGTGCATGATGGTAAGCGACGCGCCGCCAAACCAGGGCAAGTAGCCAAGCGGCGTAATCGCCATCACTGCCGAGACGGCGCCGAGCGCTCCGGAGACGACGATGCGGCGGACATTGGAACGTTCCATAAAAACCTCCAGGCTCCGGTACACGCCGCGCAAGGCGGTCGCGTCCGGGCAGGTAAACTTGACGCGGGCCAGGCCCGCGTTTCTTTCAATGCAACAAAAGCGGCACGACGAGTACGACGGCCGCGTAGGCCAGAGCCAGCATCCTCAAAGCCATGTCCGCCATGCCTCCGGCGGTCTCGATGTAACGGGTCGCCGGCCCGGTACCATAACAGCGGGCTTCCATCGCCTCTCCAAGGGCCTCCGCCCTCTCCAGGGCGCGTATGGTCACCGGCACTATCAAAGGCAGGTACGCCTTTGCCTTGCGGAGCGGGCCCCGGGAGCGGGTGCCGAAGTCGGCCCCGCGGGCAGCCTGGGCCTTGACAACCGACTCGAACTCGCCGGCGATTATCGGTATGAACCTGAAGGCAACGGCTATGGTCAGCGCCAGTTCGCGGGCCGGAAAGCCAACGCGGGCCAGAGGCGCGAACAGGTCCTCGATGCCACGGGCGGTGTCCCCCTCGCTTGTCACCGACGTGAACAGGCCTATCATCGTCATCATCGCGGCGAAGCGGAGCGCCATCATCGCTATCGCGACAGCTTCCCTGACGCTCAGCGAAACCGGTCCCAGAGCCACGATGACCGCGCTTGAATCCCCCGGCCAGGACAAGAGGACCTGGAACGTCGCCGCGATGCCAAGTAAGGGCAGGACGGGCATGAAACCGGCGAGCAGGAAACCTATACGGATTCTCGCGAGCTTCGCGAAGACGAGCGGCACCAGGGCCGACGCGCAGATGACGGGCACGGACCCTGAAATGCTCGCGGGTACCATCACAGCAAACAGCCACAGGTACTTGGTTACCGGAGCAAGCCTGTGGACCGGCGAATCCGTCTCCATATAGCGTCCTATCGACACATGCTTCCAGAATTCGAGGCCCTTCATCGCCTGGCCTCGGCAAAGCCGGCTTCAGCGCGGCCAGCGGCTGCTGCAGTGATGGCCGCGTCGAGTTCCCAGGAGAAAGGACGCTCGATTCCCCACCGGGGATTCCAGCCGGAACCGAAAATAAACCCGGGAGGGCCGAAAGCGACGACGGAACCGTCATCCATCACGGCCACGGCGTCGGCAAGCGCGGCCTCGTCCATCGAATGCGTCGACATGACGACGGTCTTCCGGCCCGCGGCGTAATTCCGCAGCATGTCTTGTATCTCCGCGCGCGAGGCCGGATCGAGCGCAGAGCCTGGCTCGTCCAGCAGAAGGGCATCCGGGGCGAGCGACAGAATCGACGCTATGGCGAGGCGGCGCTTGCGGCCACCGGACAGCGTCCTGGCCGGCATGTCCCTGTATTCGTCGAACGGGAGGCCGACGGCGTCCATCGCGCCCCGGACCCGCTCGACGAGAGGAACGCCGGACAGCCCCTGGTTGCGTGGACCGAAGGCGACTTCGTCACCCGCGTACACCTCGAATATCGCGCTTTCAGGACGCTGCACGGCGAGCGGGGCGCGCATGCGTACCGCTCTGAGATCCGCGCGGGAGTCGGCAGTATCGATGCCGAAGGAAAGGACGGTGCCGGGGTCCGGGAGCGCGAGGCCATCGAGGAGCTGAAGGAGGCTCGACTTGCCCGAGCCTGTTCGCCCGACGAGGGCGACCACCGAGCCGCGTTCGACATCGATAGTCGCCCCGTCGACGGCCAGGCGCTCGTTCTCGGTGCCTGCGAGGTACGTCATCGATGCGCCGCGCAGGCTGAAGGCGGGCTGCCCGCCGGATTCGGACCTGTTATAGTCGTCCCCGGCAGGGCCGTCGTCCCCGGTGGGCAGGAGCCCTGCCGCGGAGGCTGCATCGCGCGCTGACGCTCCAAGGACACCTGCGGCCCTCATTCCGAACGACGCCGCTCCCTCGCCAGCGACCGGCTGGAGTCCGAGCGCGAGCGCGGCCATGTACGAGCGCGGCCTTGAGAGCCTGTACTCCGCGAGCCGGTCGGAGGAGAACAGGGCAGCCGGAGAACCCAGAAAGACCAGGCGACCCTCCGAGAGTACGGCGACGCGTTTGGCCCTGGCGGTTTCGTCCATGTCATGCGTCACGTGGATGACGCTCAAGCCCCGGGCCACGAGACCATCGACCAGGGCCAGCACATCCGCGCGGCCGACGGGATCGATCATCGACGTTGCCTCATCGAAGGCGACGAGCCGGCTCCCCATGGCGATGGCGCTGGCGACAGCCAGGCGCTGTTGCTGGCCGGCTGACAGGAAACGGGTAGCGCGCGTCCGTTCGCCTGAAAGCCCTACCGCGTCGAGGGCTTCGGTGACACGCGTACACATCTGTGCCCGGGGCAGCCCCAGGTTCTCGAGCCCGAAAGCCACGTCTTCCTCTACGACAGAGGCGACGATCTGGTCAGGCGGCGACTGGAATACCATTGACATCGAGCGCCGCACCGCGGCCCGGCCTGCCGGGCTTGCCGGATCATTCCCGCAGACGCTGACGGTGCCCGGAGGAGGGACGATAAGGCCGTTCAGGCAGCGCAGGAGCGTGCTCTTTCCCGAGCCGTTGGCTCCGACTACGGCAAGATAATCGCCTTGATCCACATCAAAGCTGACGCCGGACAGGGCGGGAGACATGGCTCCGGGGTAGGTATATGAAAGGGAATCGACTGTCAGGATACGCACAGACACCTCGCGTCTCGGTCCTTTTGTCCTGGATCCAAGCGTTCGGTGAAAAGGTACGCACGGGCGCGCCCGCTGTCAAGGCCAACCCGCTGGCAGCGCGAGCCCCATCCGTCGTACCATGAGACCATGACATGCAGGTTGTGCGGAGGCAAGTCCGCGCCGTTCTCCGTCCGCGGCGCGATGTACGCGGAGTGCGGAGACTGCGGCTACATAGGCATAGAGCAGGCACGCATTCCAACGCCTGCCGCCGAAGAAGCGCGCTACCGCCTTCACAGGAATTCGTACGATGACCCTGCTTACCGCGCGTGGATCGAGCAGTATCTGGATATCGTCGTGCCGTTCATGGCGGAAGGCGCCTCTGTGCTCGACTTCGGTTCCGGCCCCGAGCCGGTACCCGCCAGGCTCCTGACCGAGCGGGGTTTCGAGCCGAGCATCTACGACCCGTACTTCGCGCCTGGCGACTCGTGGCGCTCGCGGCAATGGGACGCCATCCTGGTGCACGAGGTCGCCGAACACCTGGCAAGGCCTGGCGAGACCATGGCCATGCTCGCCGGACTCCTTGCGCCAGGCGGCGCGCTCTGCATCCGGACGCGCTTCCCGCCTGTCGGCCGCGAGGCCTTCGCCCGGTGGGCATACCGCATGGATTCGACCCACGTCGGGTTCTTCCCCGAACGATGCCTGCGCCTGCTGTCTGCCCGCCTTGGACTGGAGCCGGCCCTTCTGGAATCGCCCGACCGGGTCGTGTTATTGAAACCCCGCATCGTCGGTTCGGACTTCAAATCCGGCGCATGGCCTGCTATACTGAATCGATGACAGAAATCAAGCGAGTTGAAATGCCCCGGATACGGGACGAGACGCTCCCCCGCGCGCGCTCGGCATTCTGGTTTTTTAGCTGAAAGCCATGAAGCCCCTTTACATGAGGCCGCCCAAGCAGTCGACCATCAACCTCGTCGCCGCATTGACGCTTGTCGTCGCAATCCCGCTCCTGAGCTGGAGCGGCTACATCATGCACGAGGCCGTCCTGTCGGTCGGTTCGATGGACGCGGACAAGGCCTTCCTTGTGCAGGTGGCCACGCTGTCTCTGTTCTTCATCGTATGGGCGGCGATTCTGCATGCCTATTGCGTCTACATCGCCGCGCCGGTACGCAAGTACGGCAAGGCTCTCGGGGCTCCCGATGGTGGGCTTCCCAGATTGCAGCCGAGCGGATCGATAGAGCTGCGGGAACTGGCCGAGGCCTACAATGCCCGCGCGAGCGAGACGGCGAGCACCTACGAGGCCCTGCGCCAATCGGAGGAGAGGCTCCGGCTCCACCTCCGCCTGATGCCGCTCGGCGCTATGGAAATCGACACAGGGTTCCGCATAACGCGGTGGAATCAGGCCGCCGAGCGAATCTTCGGCTATCCCGCCAGCGAGGCGGTCGGCGCGAACGTCCTGGAGCTTATCGTACCCGACCGGCTGAAGATGACCATACGCGCGCTGCTCGAGTCGCTCAGCGATGGAATCTCGAGCGAGCCAGGCTGCAACTCCAACGTCCGGAGCGACGGCTCCGAGATCGTATGCGAATGGTACAATACCTCGATTTACGGAAGCGGAGGCACGCTTTTTGGCTGGGCTTCGATAGTCAGGGATGTGACCAAGGAACGGCAGGAAGCCGAACGCATCCTGTACCTTTCGTCGCACGATTCGCTGACCGGCCTGCGAAACCGCCGCTATGCCCAGGAACGGCTGGAAAGCGAAAGCCTCAGGTCAGCCAGGAGCGGATCGCCCTACTCGGTCGCCATATTCGACGTCGACCACTTCAAGCGCTTCAACGACGTCTACGGCCATGAATGCGGCGATGTCGTGCTGCGAGGCATATCCGACGTTATGGTCGACTCGGTGCGCGAGACAGACGTGGTCAGCCGATGGGGCGGCGAGGAATTCCTCGTGCTGTTCCCCGGCACCGGCAAGGCTGGCGCGACCGAGGCGGCGGAGAAGATTCGGGCGCGGATAGAGGGCGAGAATTACATGTACGGCGGGGAGGCGCTCAAAGTCACCATAACGGCCGGCGTTTCCACCTCGATGGAAGGCCACAACGTGGAATCGTGCGTGCGTCAGGCTGACATGTCCTTGCTTTCCGGAAAGGCCAAGGGCAGGAATGTCGTCATAGCCAGCGAACTGGCATAGCCACGATACTTTCAGTCCCCGGCCCGATGCATCCTCTGCTCCACGTCGGTACGTTCGACTTCGAGGTCGACCGAAACCCGCCCGTAGCTGTTTTCCACCTCGGCAGAGAAGGCGGCCAGCCCCAGTGTCACCTGCATCTCGGAGCTGGTACCCGAAGAATACTCGACGGGCAGCGAACGGGACTCTCCCTCGAACGCGCAGGAGAGTGTCCCCGATCCCCTGCCGCCGTCTCCCGACGGTGAACCCAGTTCGATTGTCAGGCGGCCCTTGCGTTCCGCGCCCGTCCTGTCGATGAACGAAAACGCGTACTCGGCGCTGTACCGACCCGAGCCGTCGAACGCCACGGCGGTCGATTTCTGGAATACTCGCCTGAGGCGGTACAGCTGGTCGTTGAAGTGGGAGCTCAGGTCGGTGACGATGACACGCTTGCCCGATTGAACGCGGACAAGCTCCTTCCAGGGCTCGAACCGTATCTCGGGCAGCTTGACCACACCGAAATCACGGCCAAGATCGGTAGACAGTTCGTGGATGCCCGGCTCGACGCCTTCTATGATGAAGGGCTTGCGCCGGTCCCCGGTCGTGTAGCCAGCGAATGTCCCGTCGAGGCTTACCTTTGCGTCCATCAATGGCGAGAACAGGGATATCGATCCTGGCGTCTCGTCGCGCAGGGACAGGATGGAACGGCTGCGGCTCTCGTCGCGGAGCGCGGGCCGATTGCCGGTCAGCCGCTCGAGGACGCCTTCGGCCAGGCCATGGATCAGGTTCTCGGTGGAACCGGTATCGGAAAAGGTGGCGACGCGCGAGCTCGACACTTCGATGAGCTTGAGCGTCAGCCGCAGCTCCGTACCCATGAGGACATACTCGCCAGCGACTATCCAGTCCGCGGAAGCTATCCCCGCAAAGGCGCTGGCTGGCGCGGCGGCGATCGCTGACAGCGACAGTTCGCGTTCCCGAAGCAAGGTGTCGATGGCCGTCCTGTCGACCAGCTCGACCAGTCCGCTGGACGACAGGTCATAGAGGAAAAGCCCGTGGACGATGCCTGTGATGTAATCGTAGCGCGGATCTCCCGAGCGGTTCTCCGGGGAAAGCACGGCCAGCCGGGGAGCCGCGAAAGCCGGCAAGGCCGGGCAGAAAGCCATGAAGAGGGCAAGAGCGGCTGTCGCGGCCCGCCAGGTTCCTTTACGCATCGTCGCCTCCGTTATTGCATCCGACCATGATCGGGGGACGGCGCGGGGCTGTCAAGCAGGAACCTGCCTAGGCTCGGCTCTCGACCATCTCCGAAGTCGGATAGAAGCGTATTGCGGGGTTGTTCGCCTTGATGCGTTCGTATGACCACGGCGACTCCGACATGAACACGTGGGTGTTCCTGATGTCTATCAGGATGTACCGCGCGTGCTCGTCGACGAAGGCCTTGAGCGCCTTTTCGTCGTCAGAGCTGATCCAGTGCGCTATGGTCATCTCTATCGGCCGGTAGGAGCAGAGAGCCTTGTACTCGTGTTCCATCCTGTACTGCAGCACCTCCAGCTGGAGCTGGCCCACGACGCCGAGGACCCGCGTGTTCTGGTGGTTTGGCTTGGAGAATATCTGGACGACGCCTTCCTCGGCCAGCTGGTCCAGGCCCTTGCGGTACTGCTTGTCCCTCTCGGGGTCCGCGTTGACGATGTACCTGAATATCTGCGGAGCGAAGCTCGGTATGCCCTTGAAGTTGACTTCTTCGCCTTCGGTGACCGTGTCGCCTATCTTGAAGGTACCCGTGTCGTGGATGCCTATGATGTCGCCTGGCCAGGCCTCGTTGACTATCTCGCTGTCCTGGGCCATGAAGGCGGTCGGGTTGGCCGTCCTGAACGGCTTGCCCGAGCGGACATGGAAGTATGTCTGGTTGCGCTCGAACTTGCCCGAGCATACGCGGAGGAAGGCCACCCGGTCCCGGTGCCTCGGGTTCATGTTGGCGTGTATCTTGAATACGAAGCCGGAGAATTTCTCCTCTTGGGGCTCTACGATGCGCTCCTCGCCCGCTTTGGGCGTCGGGCACGGCGCGACCGACGTCAGGGTATCCAGCAGCTCACGGATGCCGAAGTTGTTGATCGCGGAGCCGAAGAATACAGGCGTAACCTTGCCCGACAGGTATTCGGCCAGGTCGAGGGGCGGATAGATCCCGGATATCAGCGCCACGTCGTCCCGCAGCCTGGAAGCCAGGGATGCGCCTACCTTCTGCTCGAGGACAGGGTCGGCAAGGTCGTCGATGGTGACGAATTCGGTCGGCCGCTCTACTTCGCCCGCGTGGAAAAGGATGAGCTTCTTCTCGACCAGGCTGTAGACGCCCTTGAAGCCGCGGCCCTGCCCCACCGGCCAGGTGACCGGGCGCACGCCGATGGCGAGCTCACGCTCCGTCTCGTCGAGCAGTTCCATGGGATCCTTGCCCTCGCGGTCGAGCTTGTTCATGAAGGTGGCAATTGGCGTGTGGCGCATGCGGCATACTTCGCAGAGCTTGAGCGTCCGCTCCTCGACGCCCTTGACGGAATCTATCACGAGAAGGGCGCTGTCGACCGCCGACAGTCCGCGGTAGGTATCCTCGGAGAAATCGGCGTGGCCCGGCGTGTCGAGGAGGTTGATCTTGCGGCCGTTGTACTCGAAGCCCATCACCGAGGTGCTGATGGAAATGCCGCGTTCCTTCTCTATCTCCATGAAGTCCGATACCGAGGCCCGCACCTTCTTGCCGCTCTTGACGGCGCCGGCGATGTGGATGGCGCCTCCGAACAAGAGGAGCTTCTCGGTGATGGTAGTCTTGCCGGAGTCGGGATGCGATATGATGGCGAAGGTGAGGCGCCTCCGTATCTGTCGTTCAAGTTCTGTCATGCGTTGGTTTCCTGCAGCCTGGAAATGCATCGAAGCTTCGAGGCGGGTGTTGCGCCATGATACCAATAACGACTGCCCGGTGGCTAGGGCATGAGCGACCGCCGCCATACGACATTCTGGTATTTATCGCTATACTTGCAGGAGACCGTCCGCAAATCCTTCACTCCGCGGACGATCCTGTCGACTACAATAAAAAGGAGCCGAGTATGGGCGGGAAAAGCCAGAAAACCCTTCTGCTCGTAGAGGACGAGATGCTCATCGCGATGAGCCAGAAGATGTTTCTCGAGAAATACGGCTACAAGGTCCTGACCATAAACACGGGAGAGAAGGCCGTAGAGTATCTCAAGGATGACTCCGGGATAGAGCTGGAAATCATTCCCGATAGCAAGAAGGCTCCTCTCGAGAAATTCGGATACCGCGTGATAACGGCAGCCAGCGCTGAAAAGGCAATAGAGATATTCGGGAAGCATGACGAAATCGAGCTCGTCCTCATGGACATCGACCTCGGTTCCGGCATGGACGGCACCCAGGCCGCCGAGATAATCCTACGGCACCGCGACATACCGATCCTGTTCCTGTCGAGCCACATCGAACCCGACATCGTAGAGAAGACCGAAAAGATCACCTCGTACGGCTACGTCGTCAAGAACTCGAGCATCACGGTGCTCGACGCCTCGATCAAGATGGCGTTCAAGCTGTTCGAGGCCAACGGCAAGCTCAAACGGGACTTGCTCGAGCGCAAGGAAATAGAGCGGGGTCTTGAAATCACCAGGCTGGAACTGCAAAAGGTCCAGGTCAAGGCCGATGAAATCAGCGAATTCGCGCAGAGCGTCATCGATACCATCCGGGAACCCCTCCTGTCGCTGGACCAGGACCTCAGAGTCGTCACGGTCAGCCGCTCGTTCTACGATTTTTTCAGGGTCAAACCTGAGGATACCGTCGGGCAGCTGATCTACGACCTCGGCGACAAGCAGTGGGACATACCCAGGCTGCGCGAGTTGCTCGAAGAGATCCTGCCCCAGCGGACATCTTTCGAGGATTACGAAGTCGAGCACGACTTTGCGGCGATAGGCAAGCGCACCATGCTGCTCAACGCGAGGCAGATCAAGCAGGCATCCGGCAAACACCGTATCATCCTCCTCGCGCTGGAGGACATCACGGCGCGGAAGGAGAGCGAAAGGGCGGGCAAGGCGCTTCTCGAGGAGAAGAACCTCATCCTCAAGGAAGTCCACCACCGCATTAAAAACAGCATGAATACCCTGAGGTGCATTCTCGCGCTCCAGGCCGATTCACTGGGCGAACCGACGTCAAAACAGGCGCTCATGGATGCTGAGGGCCGCGTAGCGAGCATGATGACGCTCTACGACAAGCTGTACCGCTCGGTCGATTACAGCGTCCTCTCCATCAAGGGTTACCTGCTGTCCCTGGTCGACGAGGTGGTGGCGAATTTTCCCAGAGTCTGCCTGGTAACGGTGGAGAAGCGGCTCGAGGATTTCACGCTCGACGCCAGGGTGATGCAGTCGATAGGCATCATCGTCAACGAACTGCTGACGAACATCATGAAGTACGCGTTCGAAGGCAGGCAGACGGGCACGATCCGGGTGTCGGCGTCTCGGGTCGGCTCCAAGGCGAGGATCACCGTTGAGGACGACGGCGCGGGCGTGCCTGAGGACATCAACTTCGACAATTCCCCTGGTTTTGGCCTGATGCTCGTGCGGACGCTGACCGAGCAGATCGGCGGAACGATCAGGATCGAAAGAAGCCGGGGGACCGTCGTCATCCTCGAGTTCGATACCTAAAAGGCCGCTCCGTGCATTCCATCCTTGACATCCGCCTGACAAATCGGTAAGTTAACGACCGGTCGCAAACAACATGAATCATGACGATGTCGTACAAGCCGCGTTCAGGGTCTGGGGACGCGAAGCGTACAGGAAAATGAGCCTCACCGACGTCGCCGCGGAGCTCGGCGTCACCAAACCCGCGCTGTACCGGCATTTCAGGGACAAGGACGAGCTCCTCGAGGCAATGCGCGCCAGCTTTTTCGACCGCTTGGCCGAGTCCATGCTCTCGGCTTTCCCCGAGGGGCTGGCGGGCTTGCATGACTCGTCGGCCGCCACGCTACGGATGGTCGAGGAGCTGGCCATCTTTTTCGGCGCGAGTCCCGGCGACCTCGCCTTCATGTTCGCGCGAGTGCTGCGCCTGCCCGGGTTCGACAGGGTTTTTTCGGCGGAGCTCGCGGCCAGGGGCGTCCGGTCCGGCCAGAAACCGGCCGCGGGCAATGCAGGCACGGTACGCGCCCACATGGCGATAGGCTCTTGCTTCTTCATGGTCGCGTCCTTCCACTTGCAGCGCAGGGAAGAAGGTCTGGCGCAGCCACCGTCACCCGTGGAACTGTCGGCACTTGTCTCATCGGCGCTCGGCCTGGCGGAGCGCGGGCTTGGCCAAGCCGCTGTGTCAGGTGCCGAGCCGGTTGACTACGAGGCGCTCGAAGCGAAGGCACGTTTGTCGGAGGCGGAAACAGCCGCTCCCGACGGGTTGCTCCCGGCCGTCGCCGCCGTCGTGGCACAGGTGGGCTCCTGGAACGCGTCCATGGAGATGGTCGCCAAGCGCTCGGGCTTGTCAAAAAGCGGTCTGTACTCGCATTTCAGGAGCAAGGAAGACATGCTGATGCGCCTGTTCGAGTCAGAGTTTGAAAGGATCGCCTCGAGCCTGGCTGTCAGGCTCGAGGACCGTGACGGAGGTTCAGAGCGCCTGTATCTGGCGATCGCCACGGCGGCCGGGTATCTGGTTGCGCGGCCAGACATCCTGGTCGCCCTTGACTGGCTGCGGATGCAGCGGCTCGGCGAACCCGGTCAGCTGCCGCCGCGCCTGCTCGAGCTGTTTTCGTTCCTGGGCGACGAAGGGTCGGGCCTGAGCCTCGTCAGAGGGTCGCTGGGCCTGACCGTGCGCTGGATCATGTTCATGACCGTGCACCTTTTGATGCGCTGCGGGGGCGCCGACTCCGCAACCCGCCTACGGAATTTACGCATGTTGCACGGTTTCCTGCTTGGTGGCTTGAGATTCGTTCCTTCGGTCGCGCCTTGGGCGGACCTGATATGAAGAGCCCGCGGTCCGCCCGGCGCCAATGCGCGCGCGGATCCAGGCTTGATTGAGGAGTTCATCGTATGCATTCACAGCAACCTGGACACAGGCGATCGCCGTTGCGGCGTATCGCCTTCATCGCGGCCCTCGCCGCACTGGTCCTGCCGCCCCGCCTGTCGGCGCTCGGATCGAAGGAATCTTCGAAGCCGGCCGACGAGGCGGGCATCCGCCTGGCGGCGGCCCCGCCGTACGCAGCGCCTGCGGAATCGGGCGATTCGTGGTCATCGTCCATTCCCTCCGCGCTCGGCTCCGCCCCGGGCGGAGCCTTCGCCGGCGCCGCGCAGGTTCAAGGCGTCTTGGCGCTCGACGTCGACCGCGCCGTAGAGCTGGCGCTCGCGAACAACATCGGGCTGGCAAGCTCGCGCATAGACACCGCCGCGAAACAGCGCAAGGTCGACACCGCGTGGAACGTCTTCGTGCCGACCGTCGACATCTCCGGCACCATGGCCAGAATGAACGTGCCGACGGTAGTCGGCAGTCCCCCGGCGTCCTACGAGCTGCCGCAATGGAGCGCGTCTGGCTCGCTATCGGCCAGCCTGATGCTCAACGTGGCGCTCTTCGAGGGCATACGCAACCTGAGGCTCGACTACGAATCCGGCCACATTTCATATGCGCTGGCAAAGCTCAATCTCGAACGGGACGTGCGCAAGTCCTACTACAGCATCCTGCTCTTGCAGGACAGCGTTTCACTAATGGAGGAGAACCTTGCCGCGGCAGAGCGCCGCGTCGGGCAGGCGCAGGCCAATTACCTTGCGGGTCTGGCTCCCGAACTGACCTTCCTCCAGGCCCGCGTCGCCGCGGCCAACATGAAGCCGGCACTCGAGGAGCTACGCAACGCGGTACGCTCGTCGATGGCGGGCTTCGCCCTGAACCTTGGCCTACCGCGCGGCACGGCCTTGAGCCTGGCCGACGCCCGGCCTCCCGTCTTCGTGGAACTGGACTCGGGCGGGCTGATGGACGACATGGTTGCCGGCCGTCTGGAAATCAAGGAGCTGCTCAAGTCGATCGAGCTGGTCGAAAGCGCCCGCAAGCTGGCCTTCCTGCAGCTGTACAGCCCAACCCTCGTACTCGGCCTCGACTTCGACCCTACCTTCCAGGGCGACCCGATGGAGGACTCCTGGTTCAAGGACGAGGGATGGAAGCAGCGCTCCGGCATGTTCCGGGCGACGCTGTCCTTCCGGCTGAACGGCCTCGTGCCGCTGACCAAGGAAGCGCTGAGCCTGGTCGAGCTGGAGGAGAGCCGCGAAAAACTCCGAATCGCGCTGGCGCAGAGCATCCGCGGCATGGAGACGGAGATCGACGCGATAGTGCTGAGGCTCGACAAGGCGCGCAAGGGCATCGACGCGCTCCAGCTCAACGTGTCGCTGGCCGAGCAGGCCTACGCGCTGGCGGAGGACGCGTACAAGTCGGGTTCCCTGGCCCTCCTCGACGTCCAGAACTCGGAACTCGAGCTGCGCAAGGCGCGCAACGAGGTCCTGAAGGAAAAATTCAACTACATGACCGGGCTTCTGGATCTGGAGTACGCCGTCGGCGTTCCGTTCGGAACCCTTGCGAGGAGACTGCCATGAAGAAGAACCTGTACGGAGCGCTGGCCATGGCGCCAATACTCCTTGTTATCGGTACCGTCACCATTTCATGTTCAGGCGGCAAGAAGGACACGGCCAACGCGGCGGGCAAGCCAGGCAACGACGCGCCCGCGGCAGTCTTCGCGGTCAACACGACCACCGCGACCAGCGGACAGATCAGGGATTACCTGATGCTGTCGGGCGACGTCGTCGCTGGCTCTACCGTCGACGCATACCCGGACGTGGCAGGCAAGGTGACGCGCCTGTTCGTATCGATAGGCGACCGCGTCCAGAAGGACGCGCCGCTGGCAGAGGTCGACCCGTCTCGCCCCGGCATGACCTTCATCCCGGCGGTGGTCAAGGCGCCGATAGCCGGTACCATCGTCTCCCTGCCCGCCCAGCTGGGCATGACGGTAAGCCAGGCTTCTCCCGTCGCCCGCTTGAGCGGGACCGACTCGCTGGAGCTGCGGACCTACGTCGCCGAGCGCTTCGTGTCCAGGATCAGGCTAGGCCTTAACGCCGAGATCGGCCTGGATGCCTACCCCGGCCAGTCCTTCCAGGCGAGGGTCACCGAACTGAGTCCCGTGCTCGACCCGGCGTCGAGGACCATGGAGATACGGTTGCAGCTCCCAGGACAGGATGCCCGCCTCAAGGCCGGCATGTTCGCCAAGGTGAAGGTGATCACCGCGGAGAAGGATGGCATCGTCAAGATTCCCGCAAACGCCGTAGTAAAACGCTTCGGCGAAAGCTATGTATTCTCCGTCGCGGCCGACCCTGCCGATCCAGCCTTGCTCGTGGCGCGGCGCGTTCTGGTTACGACCGGCATCCAGGTCGACGACCAACAGGAGATCCTGTCGGGCCTTTCCTCCGCGGAGGAGATAGTCGTGAGGGGCCAGAGCCTGCTCGAGGACGGGTCGCGCATCAAGGTGATAGACCGCCTGGCTCCCCTGCCCGCGTCAGACTGATACGGAGAAAACCATGAGCATAACCAAGACGGTCGTCGGCAGGCCGACCACCATATTCGTCGCCTTCGCGCTGCTGATAGGCCTCGGCCTGTTCGCGACGGCCAACCTCCCGGTCGACCTGTATCCAGAGATTGAGCCGCCTATCCTGGTGGTCTATACCGGCTACACGGGCGCGGGTCCCGAGGAGGTGGAGCGCTCGGTGACGCGGCCTCTCGAAGGCACGCTTTCCAATGTATCGAGCCTCAAGAAGATCACATCGACATCGTCAAAGGGTTCGAGCATGGTGATGCTCGAGTTCACCTACGGCACCGACATGGCAGACGCGGCCAACTCGGTGCGAGACAACATGGAGATGGTCAAGCGTTTCCTACCCGACGGCTCGGACACACCGCTGATATTCAAGTTCGACCCGTCGATGATACCTATCATGGGCCTGATGGTGACGGGCAACCGCAGCCCCGAGGAACTCCGCGAGATAGCGGAAAACACCATCCTGCCGCGCATCGAGCAGGTGCCCGGCGTCGCGATGGCATCCGTCTCCGGAGGCCGCCAGAAGGTGATACGCGTCGAGATACCGCAGAACCGCCTCGAGGCCTACGGGCTGACCGTCACGCAGATAGTCGCGATGCTTCGTGGGCAGAACGCACAGGTCTCGGCGGGCTCGATCACCGACGGCGGCCTGTCGTACATCCTGACGACCGCCGGGGAGTACCAGTCCCTGGACGAGATCAAGGCTACCGTGATCGCCTACAAGGGCGGCGGGATGACCGGCGGCCAGGCCGAACTGCCTCGCACCGTACGCCTGCGCGACGTGGCCGACGTCTTCGAAGGCTACCGCGACGAGGACAGCCTGGTATTCGTCAACGGAACGCCCGCCATACAGATCATCGTCCAGAAACAGAGCGGCAAGAATTCCGTCCAGACCGCCAAGGCACTTCGCGGCCGCCTGGAGCGCATCGCCAAGGAAGTTCCCCAGGGAATCTCTATCACCGAGATATTCAATACTACCGACATCATCCAGAACTCCATAGACCAGGTCAGTTCCAGCGCCGCCACCGGCGCGCTGCTTGCCGTCATCGTGCTGTTCCTCTTCCTGCGCTCGGCCAAGCCGACGCTGATCATAGGCGTCACCATACCCATATCGCTGCTCTTTACGCTGATGCTGATGTACTTCTGGGGTCTGACCCTCAACGTGATGACACTGGCCGGGCTTGCCCTCGGCGTCGGCATGCTCGTCGACAATTCCATAGTCATACTCGAAAACATCTACCGCTACCGGGAGAAGGGAACCAAGCTGACGGCCTCGGCGATCCTGGGCAGCCAGGAGATGATCAACGCCATCGTCGCCTCGACACTGACGACCATATGCGTGTTCGCGCCCCTCGTGATGTTCAAGGGCCAGCTCGAGCTGATGGGCGAACTGTTCGCGGGCCTGGCCTTTACCGTGGTCATATCCCTGGCGACATCGCTGGCCGTCGCCATGCTCCTCATACCCGTGCTGGCCAGCCATTACCTGCCGGTAACCACGCGCAGTCAGAAGCCCCTGCACGGAGTCCTGGCCAGGGTCGACGGCTTCTTCGAAAGAGGCTTCACGGGCCTTGACAGCGCGTACCGCCGCGGGGTTGGCTACGTTCTCAGGCACAAGCTGGCCACCGTACTCGTGATAATCGGCATAGTCGGCGGCAGCCTGGCCCTGGTGCCGCGGGTCGGCTTCATATTCATGCCGGCCCAGGCGACCGACTCGGTGAGCATCACCGCCGAACTGCCCATCGGTACACCGATCATCGAGACGGAGGCCGTGCTCAAGCAGCTCGAGAACATCGTCGCAAGCGAGATACACGGCTACAAGCGGCTCGTGGTCAACGTCGGCCAACGTGATTTCTTCGGAATAGGCGGCGCCTCGAGCGGTCACCGGGGCTCGCTGCAGATAACGCTGCCTGATTTCGCCAAGCGAACGCAGACCGCCGACGAGATCAAGACGATCTTGCGCGGCTACTTCGACGGCTTCCCCGGGGTGACCTTCTCGTTCGGCGACTCAAGCGGAGGCATGGGCGGCGGAGGCATGGGCGGCAGTCCCGTCGACATCCTCGTCAAGACCGAGGACCTGACCAAGGGCAAGGCGCTGGCGGAGAAGATCGCCGACCTGATACGGGCCGGCGTACCGGAGGCGACCGAGCCGACCGTCGACCTGAAGGACGGCCTTCCCCAGATAGAGCTGCGCGTCGACCGGGAACGCCTGTACTCCCTGGGCCTCAATGTCTACACCGTCGGGCAGGAGATCAAGGCGGCCGTCGAAGGCATCACCGCGACCAAGTACCGCTCAGGCGGCGCCGAGTACGACATCCTGGTCATCCTTTCGGAACGCGACAGGAGCGAATTGCCCGCCCTCGACCGCATCTTCATCGTCAACCCGAGCGGCCAGCGCATAGCGCTGTCGAGCTTCGCGCGCTACGAAAAGACGACCGGACCCATAGACATCAAGCGCGAGAACCAGAGCCGCGTCGTCCACGTGACCGCGGGAATCACCCCGGGCACCCCGATAGACCGTGTGGAGACGAAGATCCGCGCCCTGATAAAGGCCGAGATACCCGCGGAGGACGACGTGGTGATAGAATACGCCGGCGACTACCAGGAGTTCCTCAATTACGGCGTCAAGTTCGCCCTGATCATGCTGGTCGCCGTCTTCCTGGTCTTCGGGGTCATGGCCAGCCAGTTCGAGTCGTTCCTGGATCCCTTCATCATCCTGTTCACCGTGCCTCTGTCCTTCGTCGGAGTCATCTGGATATACCTCCTGACCGGAGAGACCTTCAACATCCTTACCGCCGTGGGCCTGATAGTCCTGGTGGGCGTCATAGTCAACAACGGCATCATACTGGTCGACTACACCAACCTGCTGCGCAAGCGCGGACTGGCCCTGAACGAGGCATGCATCGAGGCGGCCGGCAACCGCCTCCGCCCCATCTTGATGACCACGCTGACCACCGTACTGGCCTTGTTGCCGATGGCGTTCTTCCCCGGCGAGGGATCCGAACTTGTCGCCCCGATAGGGAAATCGGTGCTCGGGGGACTGTCCTTCGGCACGCTGATGACGCTCTTCCTCATGCCGGTCATCTACGCCATCTTCAACCGCCGCGCCACCGAGCGCAAGGCAAAAGCGGACTCCCGCAGAGAGCGCTTGGCTTCCGGCCTCAGCCGGAAACAGGTCAAGGCCATGCTCGAAGGCGGGCAGTCCAGCGGTACCCCCGATACAGGAGAAACAGCATGAAACGCGTGGAGATAATGGCGAACCGTTCGGTGGAGGAAGACCTGATGGAAGCCTTTTCGGAGCTCGGGGTCGCCCGCCACTATACCAAGTATCCCGTCGCCTTCGGTGTCGGCCGCTCCGGCCCGCGCATGGGCGACGCCATCTGGCCTGAGGAGAACATTGTCATGGTGGTCTATTGCGAAGACGACGAAGCGGCCCTCATCACGCGTTCCGTCGCCGCGGTCAAGAAGCGGTTCCCCCACGAGGGGATTAAGGTCTTTGTGATGTAGGACGCAAAGCGGGCAAACCGGCCAGGGCGCGCCTGCCCTGCGCCGTGAGCTCGCGGCAATTCCCGGATACGCATGGACATTGCGTGCTACACTTGGAGCCATGAAACGGTCCACCATTCTCAGCCTTTACGCGGTGATGCTGACGATGCGCCTTGCTTCGCTGGACGCCCAGCCGGCGGACTTCGTGGCCCAGCCGCTGCAAGCCGCCGAGCGTTCCCTGGTCTCCTGGCTGTCCACCACGGGCAGCTTCTCCATCGTGCCCATCGACACCTGGGGCTCGGGCGATTTCGATGCCCTGAACGACGCGATGTGGGGCTACGACACGCCCCGCCTCAACCAGTTGACCATCGACATGGACCAGACCGCGAGCACCACGTACGAAGGCGAGCTGTTTTTCAAAAAGCTGCGCCTCAAGGTCGGGCTCAACGTCGACGTCGACGACAACCTGATAGGCAGGCTCAACCGCTTCATGGGCTACATCAATTACGACGGCTTTACCCTGCGCGTCCAGACGTCCGAACTGCGCGGCACCGCGATCTGGACCGGCGCTAACCTTCCGGGCATGCCTTTCGAGTACCCGTTCGACAACCCTTTCATCAGCGTCGACCTGCTCTACTACAAGCAATCAGGCGGCATAGACTACTTTGGCGCCGGCTACACCTCGTACCGCCTGCCGGTGCAGCTCACCATCCTCACCTACAGCACCGTCGAGGACTCGGTCTGGTGGGCAGATCAGAGCACCGCCTATCAGCCGGACATGGCATTCCACATATACTCGGTCCTTTTCGGCCTCGATACCCTGCAGGAGGCGTTTTCAAGGAGCGGCACCTTCGCCCAGATGCAGGGCCTCACCGTCTGGATGGCCACCCAGGACCGGGCCGGCGTCGGGCTTTCGTACATCAGCGACGAGGCGAAAAGCTGGATAGAAGCAGCCAATGGCAACCTGCCTCTCTGGAGCGCCACCCAGATTGCGATGCTGGTCGACTACAACCTGATCCTCGGCGCGCAATGGGTCGGCGACCTTGGACCGGTCCGGCTCGGGCTGGGCCTCGGCTTCGAGATTGGCGGACAGATGGTGACGTGCATCACGCCCAAGGGGCCGGTGGACAGCGCGCATGTGGATGCCTCCCCGTCGTTCTACCTGTTCCACTACGGGCCGATACTCAAGGCAACGGTGGCATGGTGAGCGTCAGCGAAAGCGCCGGCCCGGAAAACGGGCATTTGACAAATACGCGTGCAGGGGCCAGACTGGCGATTGGGGAGGCCCACCATGGACGAGACGGTTCGCGTTGGCATAATCATCTGCGACAGGTACAGAAGCTGCGCCGGCGGTAAATGCCTGAGAGCGCTCAGGAACCGCGAAGGAGCTTTTTCCATCTACAACGGCAAACCCGTCGAGCTGGTAGGGTACACGAGTTGCGGCGGCTGCCCGGGCGGCAACATCGAGTACGCCGGCGAAGAGATGGTCAAGAACGGCGCCACCGTCATCCATCTGGCTACGGGCCTGTTGGTCGGGTACCCGCCGTGCCCGAGCATAGACTACTTTGCCGAATTCCTGGCCGAACGCTACGGCGTCAGCGTCGTGCTCGGCACGCATCCCATACCCGCCAAATACTACGCGCTGCATGAAAAACTGGGCACCTGGCTTGCACCCGGATGGAAGCAGCGCCTTGCCCCGACCATGGCCGACGAGAAGACGCGCACAGCGTATAACTAGATTTTCCCTTCGAATATGCGCTTCAACACGCAACGCTTTCAGTTGACACTCGTATGAATACTCAGTATGCTAGTAATCGATCACTAACACCAAGGATAATACGCGGATCATGAGCGACAGGCAGGAAGAAATTGTGGCTACGGCCTTGCGCCTCATCTCCGAGCAGGGCATCCAGGAACTGACAATGAAGAAAATTGCCTGCGCTATCGGCATCACCGAGCCGGCGCTGTATCGCCACTTCGCGTCGAAGTTCAAGATTCTCTCCGCCGTTGTCGACAACATGGCCGCGGCACGCTCGGCGCTGTTCAGGAAGTCATCGGCAGACGGGCGGAGCGCTGAATCCGTCATTCTGTCGTTCTTCATCGGGCACGCGCGGCTGTTTACGCGCGAACCCGCCATGACCGTGATTCTGTTCTCCGAGGATCTGTTTCGCAATGACAGGGAGCTGTCGGAGCGCATCGCGGTGATCATCGGCGATACGAAACAGAAAATACAGGAGACGCTTGCGCAGGGCATCAGGCCCGGCACGCTGCGCGCCGCCCTCGCCCTGCCGATGGCGGCGCTGCTGCTGGTCGGAGGCTTCAGACAGCTCGTTTCATCCTGGCGGCTTGAGGGCTTCCAATTTTCACTGGAAGAGCGTACCGAACGGTTAGTCGAGTCAACATTGCGACTCTTTGCCTGTGCCTGATACCAGAATATGGGTGCGTTGTGATTCTTTATGAACTGATAGTGAGTTATCGATAACTATCAATACGATTCTGGAGGTTTCAATGAGAAGATTCTTCAAGTGGGCCGCTCGTCGGCCCTTGTTTGTCATCGGTATCGCGGTCGCGCTGACCATTGTGTCCGGCCTGGCGCTCAAGGCCCAGATGCGCATGGAGACGAACCTGGACGCGTACATGCCGCGGACACATCCAGCCTTCGTGTTCAGCGACGAGGCCGACGAGCGCTTCAATATCCGCGATGCCATCCTGATAGCGGTGGAGCATCCCGACTCGGTATACAACCCGGGGACTCTGTCCAAGATCATGCAGATCGAGGATGCTCTGGTGGCCTTCGACGAAATCGAAGCCGCCGATGTGACATCGCTGCACACGGCCGACAACATCCTGGGCACGGCGGACGGGCTCGACGTTCGCAAGTTCTACACCGATGCTCCGACCGACGATGCCGCCTGCGTCGCCATCCGCGACCGGGTCCGCGGGAACGACATGATCAACGGCCGCCTCGTTTCGGCCGACGAGAAGACCACCCTGATCAAGGTGGACCTGGCCACGGGCACGTTCTCCAACGATCTGTACAACAGGATCCAGAAGCTCGCCGCTTCATTCAGCGGCCCCGAGACACTGCATGTGGCCGGCCGGCCAATAGTCGAAGGCACGATGGCCATATTGGGACCCAGGGATATGGCCCGGATGGGCCCGCTCGTGATACTCGTCATAGCGCTGGTGCTATTCATCGTGCTAAAGAGCGTTATCCGTATGATCATCGCCCTGTCTGTCGTGCTGATGAGCACGCTCTGGAGCTTCGGCCTGATGGTGGGGCTCGGAGTTCCCGTATATACGGTGACGATCATGATACCGGTCATGCTGATTGCCATAGGTGTTGCCTACGGAATTCATCTGTACAACCAGATAGATTTCTACGTTCGCGAACACCCCAGCGCCGACAGGGGCGAGGTCGTCGGCAATGTCATCGATGTCATCTGGAGCCCCGTCCTGTTCGCCGGGCTCACCACCATGGCCGGGTTCGTATCGCTCCTGACATCGCAGGTCTTCCCGGTAAAGTACTTCGGCCTTTTCTCCGCCTTCGGGGTGCTGTCGTCGCTCTTGCTGACGATGCTGCTTATACCGGCCGGCATCATGCTCTTCGGCACTGGCCGCGGGCGCATTGTCGCGGATTCATCAGGAGAACATGAAACCGGCGCTACCAGCTCCTTCGGCGGCCGCTTTGCCGATATGCTGACCAGGCATCCCGTCCCGGTAATCACGGCATCGGCCCTGATCGTCGCCCTGTCGCTGTTCGGAATATCCATGGTCTGGATCAACACCAGCTTCCTTGCTAATTTCGAGAAATCAAGCGAGATCGTGAAGACGGATGCGTTCATGAATGCGCGCTTCGGCGGCACCTCGACGCTCAACGTCATCCTGGATGCAAAGGATCCTGATGCATTCAAGGACCCCGCGGTTCTGACGTTGCTCGACGAGGTTCAGCATGGCGCCCTGTCGCTGGACAGGGTCGGCGATGCCATATCGATCACCAATTACCTCCGGCGCATGAACAAGGTCATGCATGAGGATCGCGCCGGGTTCGACGGCATCCCCGAGAGCGCTGATATGGTAGCCCAGTACCTGCTTCTGTACGAGATGTCGGGCGATCCCGCGAATCTCTGGAAGGTGGTGGACTCTGACTATCATGGCGCCAACCTGACGGTACAGATGAAGAGCGACGATTCCCAGACAATCGGCAGGGTCGTATCCTATTTCGATTCGACGGCCGCCCGTTTTGCCGAACATGGAATTCGGATACGATACGCAGGTTCCGGTTACAAGAGTCTGGTATTTGCGGGCCTCATCCTGAACGGGCAGATCAGCAGCCTGGGTATATCGGTGTTGGTCGTCTTCCTGCTCGTCGCGTTCATGTTCAGGAGCGTCCGGCTCGGCCTCATCGGTTCGATTCCGGTGGCCATCAGCATAGCCGTCAACTTTGGCATCATGGGGCTGCTGAAAATTCCGCTGACAACCTCGACCGCGCTGATATCAAGCATAGCGGTGGGCATAGGCGTCGACTACGCCATCCACTTCATCGACCGCTACCACGAACGCCTCAAGGAAACAGGGGACGCAACGGATGCGGCCCGCTTCGCGATGAGCCATACCGGTCGGGCCGTGCTGCTGAACGCCACCATCGTGATAGCCGGCTTCATGGTGCTGATGTTCTCTGTATTCCCGCCCAACCGCCAGGTTGGCGCTCTCGTTTCTCTCAATATGCTGACCTCGTTTGTGGCCACGGTCACGATCATGTTCCTCGTCTTGAGGAAATCATACGTGTCAATCAAGGAGAATCACTCATGAAGCATTATCACAAGCAACTCGCGCTGCTCGCGGTCTTTTCATTGACGGCGGCGACCGCCGCTATTGCCGAGCCCACCGGCGCGGCAATCATGCTGGCCGTATATGACCGGCCGCAAGGCAAGGACATGAGCGGCCTTCTTACGATGACGCTCGCCGATGCGAAAGGCAGGGAGCGGGTCCGCTCGATCAAGCAGATCCTTGGGACCTTCGGATCGGCGGACAAGAAGCTGATGGTTTTCCAGAGCCCGGCCGATGTGCGCGGGACTTCATTCATGAACTGGAGCTACAAGGACGCAGGAAAATCCGATGACCAGTGGATCTATCTGCCAGCCCTCAAGCGCGTCAAACGCATATCGTCGGAGGGTCGGGGAGACTACTTCATGGGCTCCGACTTTACCTATGATGACCTGGGGGACCGCCACCCGTCAGCCGACACCCATACGCTGACCGGCACGGAGACAGTCGACGGTGACCAGTGCTGGGTGGTCGAAAGCGTACCCAGGAATCCGGCCGATCTGTATTCCAGGACGATTACATGGGTGTCAAAGGAAAAGACTGTCGGCCTCAAGCGCGATTACTACGATAAACGCGGTGCCCTCCTCAAGACGCTCCGTGTGTCTTCCGTGGAGTTCATTTCGGGGGTATGGATAATCAGGAAGACCGAGATGCGCAGCGTACAGAAAGGCACCGGTACCCGGATGGAGTTCACCGACGTCAAGATCAATACCGGCATCTCCGACAGCTCGTTCTCCGAGCTGTCCATGACTCGAGGGCTCTGAACATGAAGCGATATACCATACTGACTGCGGTGCTAGCGTTGTCCGCTCTGGCCTCCATGTCCGCGGCTGCCGATGACGGCGCCGCGATCAATGGCTATGTACGTACCAAGGTCGGAGCGCTGATCGATGACGGCTCGCTGTTCCTTGCCGAAAGCACGCTTGACCTGCGGCTATCGTATTCGCTCGACGGCGCTGGCTTCTACGCCAACACGGTGCTGTACGAGCGCGATGGTACAGTGCTACCTGTCGAATTGCGCGAGGCCTACATTGAAATCGCAGGCGATGTGCTCGATGTCCGCGTTGGCAAACAGCAGATCATCTGGGGCAAGGGCGACGGCGTCTTCATAACCGACATCGTATCGCCCAAGGATCTGTCGCGGTTTTTGATACCGGATTTCGAGGAACTGCGAATGGCGGTGACCGGCGCCAGGCTCAACCTGCACACCGGCACGCAGGGGCTTGAGTTGGTCTGGCTGCCATGGTTCACTCCGTCGGTCACCCCAAGCCCCACGGGTATCTGGGCGCCGACTATGCCGTTTTCAACAACGCCCACGATCAATTCAGGAGTCCTTCCAGGTATGTCTCTGCAGAACAGCGAGTATTTCGCCCGGTATTCCTGGATGGGTTCGTCGCTCGACGTTTCGCTGATGGGCGGCTGGTTCTGGAACGATACGCCCTCGTACACGGTGACGAGCCTGGGTCCGCTCACTGTAAAACCTGAGTACTACCGGCTCGCGGCCGGCGGCTATGCGGTATCCGGAGCACTCGGCCCCTTCATCCTGCGATCGGAGGGCGCCTTGTATGTCGACAAGCGCTTTCAGGGCAGTCCCATGGTCTACACGGACGGCTACGCCGCGAAGAATGCCATCCAGTATCTGGCAGGCGCCGATTTCTCGGTGGCCGGCTACAACTTCGGCATGCAGTTCATCCAGGACATCATACTGGACCATGAAGCCGACCTCGTAGATGACGCGGTGAAGAACACCGCCACCTTCGTCGTCGCCAAGACATTCCTCCGGGATACGCTGACTGTGGAGATCTTCGCCTATGTCGGCTTCGCGGCTCCCGACGCCCTCGTCAAGCCAAAGGTGACGTGGGATGCATCCGACGGGCTGGAGTTCTTCACCGGCGCATACATCTTCCTTGGGGATAGCGGTGATTTTGGCCAGTATGATGCCAACGATGGCGTGTATGCGGGGGCAAAATTGAGTTTCTAGCCGCCGAACACATGACTCGCGATGTGTACCCCCATGAGCATGTCCGAGTAATCGCGCCGGCCGGCGTCGGATCCGGCGGCTCCAGCTGCCATGAACAGGGGTACCAGGTGCTCGCTTCGCGGATGGCAGGCCAGGGCCTCGGGCGCCTGTTTCCAGTGTACCAGCGCGTGCCGGCGCTTTTCCGGGTCGGCTATGGCCACCGTTTCTGCCAGCCAGTCATCGAAACGCTTCGAGGAGTCGGAGGCGTGCGGGTCGCCTGACATGAAGCCGCGCATGTTGTGATAGCTCATGCCGCTTCCGATTATCAGCACGCCTTCATCGCGGAGCGGCTCAAGCGCCTTGCCAATCGCAAAGTGCGTGGCCGGATCGAGACCGGTGACCAGCGACAGCTGCGCCACGGGTATGGTCGCCTCGGGAAAGGCCACCATGAAGGGCACAAAGGTGCCGTGATCGTAGCCGCGCTTCGATTCAGTCCTGGTATCGAACCCCGCCTGCCGCAGCAACCGGTTTGCTCGGGCGGCAAGCTCCGGGTTTCCCGGCGCGGGCCAGTTCAGGCTGTAGGCGAACTCGGGAAAGCCGCCGTAGTCGTACAGCATGCCGGGATTCCGGCCATCGTGAATCGTCGGCCTGGCTTCTTCCCAGTGGGCCGATATGACCAGGATCGACTCCGTCTTCTGCTTGAATCGGCTGCCCAGTTCGACCAGATAGGCTTCAAGGGCATCGTAGCCTGAATCCTGCCCAAACGATTCCTTCATCACGTGCCATGGTCCGCCGCCATGGGGTAGGTAGAGTGTTGGAAGTCTGTCATGTACGTGCATTGCGAACCTCGTTCCATCAAGGTACGGACAGGTCGACCAGGAGGCAAATGCAGGCCGGCATGAGCTGACTGTCGCGTAGCCGCCTGTGCATGATGGTTGTATACTCCGCGAATGAACAATGCAGAAAAGCAGCAGCGCCTTCCTGCCAGCGCTCTTGTGGCGGCCTTGCTGGTTTCGGTGATCTGGGGCTTGAACTTCATAGCCATCAAGGTCGGCGTAGCCGGCGTTCCACCCCTTTTGCTGGCAGCGATGCGTTTCATCCTGAGCGCCTTTCCCGCGGTGCTGTTTGTGAAACGTCCCAGAGTCCCCGTAGTGTATCTGGCAGCATATGGCCTGCTGCTGGGCGTTGGCGAATTCGGCCTTCTCTTTACGGCCATCAAACTGGGAGCTCCCGCCGGCCTCAGTTCCATAATACTGCAGTCACAGGCGTTCTTTACCGCCCTGCTCGCCGTAGCGTTTCTCAAGGAGCGCATGCATCCGCACAATATCGCCGGAATGGGCATGGCCGCCGTTGGCCTTGCCTTGGTCGCAGTATCGGGAAACAAGGGCACGCTTTCCCTGGCGTTGACGGCGATGCTGCTGCTCGCCTCCTTCTTCTGGGCAGCCGCGAATGTCGTGGCCAGGATCATGCCAAAGACCGACGGCCTGTCGCTCATGGTGTGGTCGAGCCTATTCTCCCCGTTGCCGCTCCTGGGGCTGTCGCTTGCGCTGGAAGGGCCGTCCGTCATGGCCGACTCGCTCGGCAGTCTGGGACTCGTCTCGATCGGGGCCATAGCCTACCTGGTCATACTGTCGACGCTGTTCGGCTACGGAGTCTGGAACCAGCTCATCATGCGCCACGGAGCCGCCAGGATAGCACCGTTCTCGCTCCTGGTACCGATCTTTGGCGTCGGCGCGGGTGCCCTGGTGCTCGGCGAGCATTTTTCCGCCCTTGATGGCATCGCGTCCGCGCTTGTCTTGCTGGGTCTTCTGGTTCACGTGTTTGGCGGATTGAAGCGCCACAGCACTCGAAAACGCGTATAATACTCGCGTCAGAGTTGACATGGGCATTTTTTGCCCATGATCGGGAACTTTATGTCCTCATATGCAGGCCATCGGGCCGCGCATCAAGCTCATTTGTGTCATTTGACCCCGGAAATCATTGAAACAACCCACTCTCCCAGTTGGCACGACTATTGCATATAGATTAGTGCATATATCTGTTTTCATATGGAGGTTGCACATGTATCGTGGTTTCAATGGCGGAGGCTGGGCGCATCCCGGCTACTTTCTGGGCTTCCCGTGGGGCGGCTTGGCTTTGGCGGCGCTGGCTATCGGGCTGGTGGTTTTTGCCGTAGTCGCGCTGCGGCATAGGGGCGAGCCCCAGGTCTCCGCCCCGGCAAGCGCCAGCCAGCAGGGCATGCTGATCCTGACCGAGCGTTTCGCACGGGGCGAGTTAGACACTGAGACATTCAGGTCGATGAAGGCAGAACTCGAAACACAGCCGTACGCGGGACTGGAGAAATGATGAGCGCTCGAAAGATCACTTTTGTCATGGCACTGGCCGCCCTTGTAGCTGCCAGCGCATTTGCCGTACCTGCCGACCTGATTCCGTCAATGACTGCGCTCGACAAGAAGTACATAGTCGCGCTGGGGCTGACAGGACAACCTGATCAGTTATCGAAGGCAAGGACAGCCTTCAGCGTTTTTGAGGCGGCATGGCAGGACTTTGACAGCCACGTTGCGTCCCAGCCGGGCTTTGACGCCGAATGGACAGACGACCTTGCCATGGTCAATATCGCCGTAGCCAAGGCACGGACCGCAATCATCGACAACTCCGATGGTCCGGCCGCGCATGAAGCGCTCGAGATTGTCAGGATGGTCTTGTTGGCTTCCAGATCAAGGCAACACATTCAGTACTTTGGAGATTATCTGACACTGTTCCATAATTCGATGGAAGATCTTATCAATGGAAAACCGGAGCGGAAACTGGCCGACATGAGCCAGGCGGAGAAGTTGAACGTCTCCGCGGATCTGGACCTGCTGATTGCTCGATGGAACAAGGTCAAGGCCATGGAGGGGTTTCTGCCGGCGATGGCGCTCTCCAGCAAGGCCACGACTGCCTATCTGACCCAGTGGCAGATGATTGACTCCATCCTGAGCAGTACCAAGATCGCCCTTGCAGGCGGCGACGAGAAGGGCTTCTCCGCGTCATTCGGGCAGATCAAGCCAAATTTCATCAAGACGTTCTTTATTTTTGGAGATTTCCCGCAATAACGATCCCGATAGTCTGCCAGTCATGCAACATGTATTGTGGCTGGCATATTTTTTTCATTGCACTAGACTGACATCACACGGAAAACGAGGAGACCTTCATGGCTGCCAATATGTCGAAGATTCAGATACTCAGGCGCGTCACGCTGGGCGTCGTACTGGGCGGGCTGATCATCCTGGCCATTCTGCATCAGACGATGCAGGGCATTCCATCGATCGACGCGCTTGACCCTTTCGGCGGTCTGGAAACCCTGCTGAAATACGTCGCCGGCGGCGAACTTATCAAGAAGATAGAGCCGGGCACCGTTGTGCTTTTCGGAGGAATCGTCGCGCTGGGCGTCGTGCTTTCGCGCTTCTTCTGCGGCTGGATATGCGCCTTCGGTGCCCTCCAGGGCGTCTTCGGCTGGCTTGGCAAGAAGCTGTTCGGCCGGCACTTTACAGTGCCCAAGAGGCTCGACGCGGTGCTTCGCTGGCTGAAATACGTGGCACTCGTCGGCATCATCTACGGCACCTGGAAGACAAGCGAGCTGATCATACGACCGTACGATCCGCTGGCCGCCTTTGGCCACCTCTCCGCGGGCCTCGGCGCGGTCTGGGCCGAGTTTGCCGTCGGCTTTGTCATCCTGGTGCTCATCCTTGTGCTGTCCATGCTGTACGAACGAGCCTTCTGCAAGTACCTGTGCCCCCTGGGCGCGGTCAACGCCATTCTGGGACGCATACCGCTTTTCAGGATCAAGCGCGTCGAGTCCACCTGCATTTCGTGTTCGAAATGCGACCGTGTCTGTCCGATGAACATCGATGTCTCGCACGCCGACGCCATTGACTCGCCAGAGTGCATTGCCTGCATGGAATGCGTCACCGTATGCCCGACAAGGAAAAACACGCTGGTCACGACGCTGGGCGGCAAGGCCGTAAAGGTTGGCGCCATAGTCGCCATAGGATTTGGCATATACCTGGGAGCCGCGGCGATAGGGCAAGCCTCCGGTTCGCTGCGCTTTACCGCGCAGTCTCTGGGCGAACTTTCAAGCAAGGGTTCGCTCAAGGTCGAAGACATCAAGGGTTCCTCGACCTGGGGTGCCGTGGCTGATTCGTTTGGCATCGACCTGGAGCGGCTGTATCGTGAGGCCGGAGTCGACGGCAAGAAAGTGCCGGCCGACACCATGCTCAAGGACACGGGCAAGCTGACGGGCGTCGAGGGGTTTGAGGCCGATGCCGTTCGCGTCGCCGTAGCCAGGATCCTCGGTGTGCCGTATGCCGGCGAAAAAGGCGATCTGCTCCCGGAGGCGGCTGCGCCGTCCACGGCGGATCCCGCC
>CAZNXK010000030.1:29875-31346 GCA_964576835.1 uncultured Treponemataceae bacterium
TCGGCTGCGCCGACGGCTGCGCCGACGGCTGCGCCGGCGACCACGCCCGTGGCTGTGCCGCCGACCGGCGCTACCGCGGTCTTCGTGGTGCCCGCAGATTTTACGCTCGAGGGTACGATGAGCATCGCCGACCTGAGCGCGGCGCTCAAGACAACCGATCAGGCGATCATAGGCAAACTTGGCCTGCCGCCGATATTCCGGCAGACAGGCCTCTGCGTGACCTGAAAGACCAGTATGGCTTCACTATGACCGACCTGAAGGAAAAGATCAAAAAATGATGGATACTCCCTTCCCGGCCGAGTGCCCGGGAAGGGCCCCTCCCGGGCACTCGGCCGGGAGGGAAGCGTTCATCAAGACCGGCGCTGTCCTGGGCTCAGTCGAAGCGGATCGCCGCCTTGGCGCCTATGTACCAGACAAAGGGTATGACATCGGCTGCAAGGTCTTTGATGTACAAACCCATCGCCCCGCCGCCCAGCCGGAGCGTCTTACCCAGCTTGAACCATGCGGAGATGTCCGGGAAGAATACCTTGCCCGTCTGCATGTCGCTGACCAGACCGAAGATCATGAAAGCTCCGCCGCCGACCTGTCCCTCGAGGACAAGGGGGCCGACATCAACTTCGGCGATCACGTTAGGCCACATGGCCGACACCAGCACGAGCGAGTACAGCCTGGCGCCGAATCCAAGTGTCACCGGACCTGCTGCGATGGTGTAATAGAGGCCGGCGGCAGGAAACGGCAGCGTATAGGGAATATCGGTTCCCTCGGTGGTCGAGGATCCTTCCAGGACGGCACCCAGCCTGAGCGGGATGTCGATGCCGATATCCAGACGGGCCTGGGCTGAAACGGACGCGACGCACAGGACTACCAACAGCGCGAGGACGACTGCCTTTTTCATGTAAACCTCCTGCAACGAATCTATAGGACAGTATAGCGCCTTTTTTACCAGGATTCTGAATCAACCCTGAAATACGGCCATGCACAATTGGATTATGCGGGCTACACGAGCCCCCGCCCACGGAGAAGCGCCTTGACGTCGGGGTCCCGGCCGCGGAAGGCGCGGTACGCCTCCGCCGGGTCGCGCGTGTTGCCCGAGGACAGCACGTAACGCTTGAATTTGGCCGCGAGTTCGGGGTTGAACACGTCTCCGGACGCTTCGAAGGCCTCGAAACCGTCGGCGTCGAGCACCTCCGCCCACATGTACACGTAGTAGCCCGCGGCATAGTCATTGGCGGCGAACAGGTGTCTGAACTGGGGAAGCCGGTGCCGCATGCCCACCGCCTCGGGTACGCCCAGACGCTCGCACTCGGCGGCCTCGAAGGCGGCCAGGTTCAGGCGCTCAGGAGCGGGATGCTGGTGCAGAGCCATGTCTATGAGGGCACACGAGGTATAGGCGACGGTCAGGAAGCCCTGGTTGAAATGCTCGCTCTTCTTGATGAGGGCAATCAGGCTGTCGCTTATCGGTTTGCCGGTC
>CAZNXK010000031.1:0-31085 GCA_964576835.1 uncultured Treponemataceae bacterium
GACCCCGTTGTTTACGCCGCAATATGGGGAGGCGACCCTTGTTTCAATGGTTTCAGTCTCCGGAAGGAACTTCCGTCTGGTGGTCGCCCGGGGAGAAATCCTGCCTAAATCCGACATGGCGAATTGCGAGATGCCCTATATCTTTTTCAAACCGCGTTCAGGGATAGAAAAGTGCGTGGAAGCCTGGGTTGCCAACGGAGGAACTCATCACGAGGTGATCAATCTGGGAAACGTCAGCGCGCGCTGGAAGATGCTCTGCACGATGTGGGGCATCGAGTATGTCGAGGTCTAGGATATGTATTCAGGCTTTCGAGTACGAGCCCCTTTCTTTGAAATCGGGCCCAAGGCTTATCTCTATGGCCAAGCCGCCCTTGACCTGGCCCTCGAAGCCGACCGGCTTTGCGAAGAGTACGACGTGGACATCATCTATACTCCGCAATACATGGATATCCGGATGATCGCGGCCGCGACGAAGCGCCTCCATGTTTTCGCTCAGCATATGGATCCCTTGAGAACAGGCAGGGGCATTGGCTCGGTTTTACCAGAAGCCGTCAAGGCGGCGGGAGCGAGGGGCGTCCTCTTGAACCACTCGGAGAAAAAAATGACCCTGAGCGATCTCCGGATGGCGATTTCGCGCGCGGACGAAGTTGGACTCGCCACCCTGGTCTGCGCCGACAACCTGGCGGAGGCGCGGGCCATAGCCCAATTCAGTCCCAACATCATACTGGCCGAGCCGCCCGAACTCATCGGAAGCGCGGCCGGAGCAGTCGGAGACCGTGGTTACATCAAGGAAATCAACGAGGCGATACGGGAAATCAACCCCGAAATTTCAATCCTCCATGGCGCGGGGATCCACAGCGCCAAGGACGTGGAGGACGTCATGCTCCTTGGCGCGGAGGCGACGGGATGCACGAGCGGGATCCTCAAGTCGAAGGACCCCGTACGCAGCATGAGGGAGATGATCAGGACCCTGCGCGAGACCTGGGACAGGACGCGGTAGCTCGCGACGGTACCCGGACATTGTCATGAAGAAAGGAGATGCCATGCCAGCCGTTCACGGGGAGTTCAAGATTCAATCCGACAGAAGGCCGACCTTCCATGACGTCACGGACGAGGTCGTGAAAATACTGTCGGATTCCGGTTTCGAAGGCGGCATCGTATTGGTCTATTCGCAGCATACGACCTGCAGCGTCATGATCCAGGAACAATCCGACGACGTCAATTTCTGGGGGGAGCAATTCATCCTTCAGGACATGGTCAATGTCCTCGAAAAATTGATTCCAACCTGCCGGACTGAGGGCCAATACCTCCATCCTGGTCCCAGGCATATAGAAATAGCCCGACGCGAGCGAGGCGAGGAGGCGTTCTGGAGCCTCAATACCGACGCCCACCTTCGCTCCGTCCTCCTGGGCAGATCGGTCAGCGTTCCCGTTGTCGAAGGAAAGATGCAGCTCGGGGAATTCGGAAGGATCTATTTCGCGGACTTCGATCAGGTGAGGGCGCGCGAACGCACGGTGCGCGTCGAGATCGTTGGCTGATCGCCGGAAACATTGACTATTTCGGCAGTACCTAAGGAGATGAAAGATGAGCGGCAAGGAAATTCGTTTGGGCAAACTCTTTTCGAACGGCGCTCCGGTGATTATCGCCGCGGACCACGGAAGCTACATGGGGCCCTTCCCCGGCATCGAGGACCTGAAGAAGGACATCATGTCCTTCAAGAAGGCAGACGCCTTCCTCGTCATGCCCGGAATGGCGAAGCAGTGCCAGGCCTTTTTCAGCCGGAAAGATTCGCCGCTCTGCATCATCAGGGTGAATTGGGCGGCGCATTATTGCAAACCCCACATGAAGGAATTCTCCCGTACGGAAAAGTCTTTCTACTATGAAAAAGGCTACAACGAGAAGCTTTGCGACGTGAAATACGCCATTTCCCTCGGAGCCGATATCGTCATCGCCTCCCTTCTCCTGGGCACGGACGAGGTTGCGAATACGCGCAACGTCACGCAGTTCGGCGAGGTCGTCGCAGAAGCCGATGCCTACGGTATCCCCGTGATTGGAGAATTCATTCCCTTTGGCGGAATCGACCGCTATCAAGGCGATCTTGGCGACCTGGCCCTGGGAACGAGGGCCTGCGCCGAATTCGGGGCCGACCTCATCAAGACCGTTTTCGTGGAGGATTTCGAAAGGATAACGAAAACCGCCGTCATCCCGACGCTTGCCCTGGGCGGCGGAACCTTCGACAGACCGTCCGATGCCTTTGCCCTGGCAAAAAAAGCCCTGGCCAAGGGCGCCAAGGGCGTCGTATACGGACGGAACGTCATATGCGCGAAAAATCCCGTCACCTACCTCGACTGCCTCCTCGACGTGGTCAAGAACGGCGCGAGTCCGGAAGATGCGGAGACAAAATACCTCTCAACCATCTGAGCCGACTGGAGAAACCATGATCCTCACCTTTGACATCGGGACGACGGCGGTCAAGGCCTGCCTGTTCGACGACAGACTGGCCATGCTCGAGAACGCGACCGTCGAATACGAATTGATCGCCGAAAAAAACCTCTACGTCGAGCTGGAAGCGGAGACGTACTGGAGCGGTATACGGTCATGCGTCGGGAAGCTGCTCGCCAAGGTGCCGGAGGCTGCCCGGGGCATAGGGGGAATCGGCATCACCACCCAGGGAGAAACCCTCATTCCCGTGGACGAAACCGGGAAGGCGTTGCGCCGGGCCATAGTCTGGCTCGACGGCAGGGCCGTGAAGGAAAGCGCGACGATACGCGCGATGTTCGATGAAAAAACCTTCTACGCCAGGACGGGAATCCCCGACTGCAACGGCCTCTGCCCGGTGAGCAAGTTGCTCTGGATAAAGAACAATGAGCCGGAACTGTACGCGAGGACCTACAAGTTCCTTCTCCTGGAAGACTATGTCATCATGCGGCTCACCGGAAAATTCGTTTCGGAAAAATCCCTCCTCTCGACCGCGGGATACTTCGACATCGTGAATGATTGCGTATGGGAGGAGATGCTGTCCCGGATCGGCGTGGACAAGAAAAAAATACCGGATGCCCTCGAATGCGGGACGCTCGTCTCCAGGATACTCCCGGAGGTAGCGGACGAGCTCGGCCTCGAGGGCGACATACGAATCATCACCGGCGCGATGGATCAGACGGCCGGGGCCCTGGGAGCAGTCAATATCGCCCCCGGCGTTCTTTCCGAGACGACGGGCACGGCGCTGAGCATTGCCGTAAGCTGCGAGAATCCTGATTTTTCCCATGAGAGCAGGCTGACCATATATCGCCATGTGTCCAAGGGCCGGTACCTCTACATCCCTATATGCATGACGGCCGGCATCGTCCTCAAATGGTTCAAGGACGAGTTCTGCGCCGATCTCGCGAGCGAAGCCGTGGCCGCGGGCGAGTCCGTCTATGACCTCATGGGAAGGCTGGCCGAATCGACTCCCCTGGGCGCGAACGGACTCGTCCTTATCCCCTACTTCACCGGAGTGACCCAACCCGACAACAATCCGGCGGCCAGGGGAGTATTCCTGGGAGTGGGGCTCGATACCAAGCGCAGGCATTTCATACGGGCGATATTCGAATCGATAGCCTTCATGCTGCGGGAAAACATCGAACTCCTCGAATCCATAACCGGCGTTCGGATAGCCGAGGTCCGCTCGCTGGGCGGAGGCTCGAAAAGCGAAACCTGGTCGAGGATCAAGGCCGATATAACGAACAGGACGATCAGCACGATGGCGGAATCCGAATGCGCGTCCCTGGGAACGGCGATACTCGTCGCGGTCGCCCTGGGACGCTTCGCCTCGGTGGCGGGGGCCGCGGCCGCTTCCAACAGGATACGGAACTCCTTTTTGCCGGCGGCGGAGAATCATCCCCGGTATGAAAAGGGATACGCCACCTACAAAAAACTGTACGCCCGGGTGAAGGACTTATTTTAACTCGCATGGAGGTGGGATATGAGCGGTAATGCGGCGCGCGACAGGATGAGCCTTCCCGACTTCAAGCGCTTCACGAGCGGCTTGAGCACGTTGCGCCTGAGGGACGGGAAAGTTGGCGAGCCCTTCTTCAGGCCGGGCGAGGAAATCCTCGTAAGCCGCTCGCCGGGACGCCTCGACCTGATGGGCGGGAACGACGATTACACCGGAGGACTGGTTTTCGAGGCGACCATACAGGAAGCGGTGATGGTCGCTGTCCAGGCCCGCCTCGACCGAAGGGTCGTATTCTTCAACCCCGCCGTCAATGCTCTGGGGTGGGAAGACAGGATCGAGCTGTCCCTCGACGATTTGCGGGAAAACGGGAAGATGAAATCCGTCGCCTGGGTCCGCTCCTGGTGCGAGGAGGACGCGGGACGATCGTGGTGCGCCTACATCCTTGGCGACCTGTACTACCTCATGAAGGAATTCCCAGGCAAGATCGAAGGCGGATTCAACCTCTATCTAGAATCGGACATTCCCCTGGGCAAGGGCGTCTCCTCGTCCGCAGCCATCGAGGTGGCACCCATGAAGGCGATGGCGGCGCTGTATGGAATAGAGGTAGAGGGGGTCGACCTGGCGCTGTGGACGCAGTGGGTCGAGATCGCCCTGACCGGGGCGGCTTGCGGAGTCATGGATCAGCTGGCTGTCGTCATGGGCGGAAAGGATTTCTTCATCCCCATGCTCTGCCAACCATGCCTCCCGCAGGCCCTGGCCCGCCTGCCCTCCAACCTGCGCGTGTGGGGCATCGACAGCGGCGTGAGGCACGCCGTCGCCGGCATCGAGTACGAGGCGGCGCGGGCGGCCACGTTCATGGGCTATCGGTACCTTTGCCAGATTGAGGGGCTGGAGCCGAGTTTCGACGAATCGGGAATAGTATCGCGATACATCGACCCGCTCTGGAACGGCTACCTGGCGAATCTGACGCCGGCCTTGTTTCGGGAAAAATACGAATCCCGCCTTCCCGTCAGAGTCAAGGGCGATGACTTCAACGCGAGCTTCCCGATCCATCTCGATCCGCATACGAAAGTCAGGGCCGGGGTGGAGTATCCGGTTCTCGGCGCCACGCGATACGCGGTCGAGGAGAACTGGCGCGTCAACCTCTTTTACAAGCTGATTACCGCCAATCCCCAATCCGTGGACGAGGATGTCGCGAGGCTGCTCGGCGAGCTCATGTATCAAGCCCATGTGGGTTATTCGGATTCGGGCCTGGCCTCCGGCGCCACGGACCTCATTGTCTCATTGGTCCGAGCCGAGGAAAAAAACGGACTCCTCGGGGCGAAGATCACCGGCGGGGGAGCGGGCGGGACGGTGGCGATACTCGGCTTCAACATCCCCTCTGCCGAGTGTGCGTTCGAGCGCGTCACCGGGAAGTACCGCGCAGAAAGCGGCCTCGAGCCCTATGTTTTCGACGGCTCCTCGCCGGGAGCGGACGACTTCGGAATCGCCAGGATGCGCCTGTAGCGTGTCATCGCCGATATCGTGTAAAAGCGAGGCGACAATGATACTACCGTTTGGCCCCGGATGCCAGCGGGGTTGGCGTCACGGCGCGACGGGAGAGGCAAGGTTCCGCAGCCAGCGCTCCTTCTTGAGCCAGCGGTGGGCGATGAACCACTTGGCGAAGTCGGTGAGCTTTACGACAGCGTACATCGGAACCGGGCCAATGGGTGTCAGCAAGGCGAGCGCAAAGGCGCCGGGTATGAACAGCACGTAGGTCACGCCCACATCGACGGCCACGCCCATCATCGCGTCGCCTCCGGAGCGGGACACCGCGAACTGCGCGTTGAGGAGGCTCCACAGCGGCAGATAGGAGGAAATGACGAAGAGCAATCCACGCGTCACCCTGGTCGCTGCCACGGTCAGGTTCATGAAGATGAACGGCACGAGGGCGATGCTCGCCACCTGAACCAGGCCCAGCGTCGCGCCGGCCACCACCGAGCCGCTCATTATCCAGCGCGCCTTGACCCTGGCCTCGTCGAGACGGTCTGCCCCCAGAAGGCTGCCGACGACGACGCCGGTGGAAACGTGGATGCCGGTGAACACGAGGAAGAATATGTTGGCGATTGCCCAGCCTGCCGACATGCCGGCGACCACCTCGGCGCCTCCGCGGCCATTGTACAGGGCCGTCGTCACCGTCTCGGAAACGACCCAGCTTGTCTCGGAAAGAAGCATCAAACTAGACTTGCCCAGTATCTCGCGAAACAGCGACCATCTGGCCTTGAGCAGGTGGCCGAGCGGCACGAAGAACGGCGCCTTGTTGGCGCGCGCGTACAAAACGAAGGCGATGACCTCGGCGCCCCGCGCGATGTTGGTCGCGATCGCGGCGCCACCTATCTCGAGCCTCGGCGCTCCCAGGTTGCCGTAGATCATCACCCAGTTGAAAAACGTATTGACGAGCGTCGCGCATACGGAGATGGTCAGCGGCACGCCGGGGCGGCCTATCTCACGGTACGCGGTTCCTATCGCCTGGGACAGTCCCATCGGTATGAACATCCACGACACGAGCCGGAGGTATCCGGCGCCGTGCGCGACTATCTCGGCCTGAGCGGCGTTGCCAATCGTCATCATCGATATGAGGGCGGACGGCATGGTCTGGCACAGCGCGAAGTACAGGGCGGAAACGCCCATCGTCATGATCGCCTTGAAGCGGTAGGCCTGCCGCATGCCCTCCTCGTCCTTGGCGCCGCGGAACTGCGACATGTAGATGCCGCCCGCGCCTGACAGAGTCATCATCACGACGAGGTAAACGAAGTTGACCTGGTTGGCCACGTTGACGCCGGCCATCTTGGCATCGCCGAGGCCCGCGACCATGAAGTTGTCTATCAGCGACACGAGGCTCTGGATGGCCTGCTGGGCCATGACGGGGATCGCGACGGCCAGGACCTCGCGGTAAAATGACGCCGGCCCGAAGAGCGGCCGGCGCAGAATCGCCTTGTTCATCATAACATCTGTATAGTAGAAACCCGGAAGAACGACAATGGGGCGCGCCGCGGGTTGGACACCGGTTGCCTCATCATGGACTTTCATGTACAGTCCATTTGAACAGGAGGTTACTTTGGGAAGAAACATCGTGACCAGGATACTCGAGTCGCACATGCGCGAAGGGACGCTCGTCCCCGGCGGAGAAATCGGCATCCATATCGACCAGACCTTGACGCAGGACGCGACGGGAACCATGGCCTATCTCCAGTTCGAAGCCATGGGCATCGAGTCGCTCGCGACCGAGCTGTCGGTTTCCTATGTCGACCATAATACGGCGCAGAACGGTTTCGAGAACGCCGACGACCACCGCTACCTGCAATCGGTGGCGGCCAGGTACGGTATCGTCTATTCCAGGGCAGGCAACGGCATCTGCCATCAGGTGCACCTGGAACGCTTCGGCAAGCCGGGGACGACGCTCCTTGGCAGCGACAGCCATTCGCCCACGGGCGGAGGCATCGGCCAGCTCGCGATAGGCGCCGGCGGACTCGACGTCGCCGTCGCGATGGGCGGTGGCCCTTTCTATCTACCCGCCCCGTCGGTGACCCTCGTTCGCCTCTCGGGGAAGCTGGACGGCTGGGCCAGCGCCAAGGACGTGGCCCTCCTCATGCTGTCGATCCTGGGGACGAAAGGCAATGTCGGGAAAATCGTCGAGTACGGCGGACCCGGGGTCGCTACCCTGTCCGTGCCCGAGCGTTCGACCATAACGAACATGGGCGCGGAACTGGGCGTCACCACGTCGGTGTTCCCCTCGGACGAGGTTACCAGAAAGTTCCTGTTCGCGCAGGGCCGCGAGGCCGACTGGACGTCGCTCGAAGCCGAGCCGGATGCCGTCTACGACGCGGTCATGGAAATTGACCTGGGCACGGTAGAACCGATGGTCGCCTTTCCGCACAGTCCCGGCAACGTCCGGCCCCTGCGCGAGCTCGCCGGCCTCAAGGTGGACCAGGTGTGCATTGGTTCGTGCACCAATTCGTCGCTCAAGGACATGAGGACGGTGGCTGCCATGCTCCGTGGACGGACGGTCCACCCCGACGTCTCCCTGGGCATCGCTCCCGGGTCCCGGCAGGTGCTTCGGGCGCTGGGCCGGGACGGTTCGCTGGCCGACCTGGTCGATTCCGGGGCGCGGATACTCGAGACCGCCTGCGGCTTCTGCATCGGCAGCGGCTTCTCGCCAGGCTCGGGCGAGGTATCCTTCCGCACATCGAACCGCAACTTCGAGGGCCGGAGCGGCACTCCCGACGCCCAGATATACTTGGTCGGCCCCGAGGTAGCCGCGATGGTCGCCCTGACCGGAGTCGTGGCCGATCCCGCTCAGGCGGGCTTCGGGAGGCCGTCGATATCCGAGCCGGAACAGTACGACATCGACGACTCCATGTTGATTTTCGCGAAGCCCGACCCTTCGGCCACGATTGCCCGCGGTCCCAACATAGGCGAACCCCCACGCAACGGCCCGCTCCCGGATACCCTGTCGGGGAGCGTAACCATCAAGGTAGGCGACAAGATAACGACCGACCACATCATGCCCGCGGGGGGTAGGCTCAAGTTCCGCTCCAACGTCCCGGCCTATTCCGCCTTCGTGTTCGAGAACGTCGATCCGGGCTTCGCTGCCCGGTGCAGGTCATTGAGGGATGCCGGCCGGCATGCCGTGATAGTGGCGGGCGAGTCGTACGGCCAGGGTTCGAGCAGGGAACACGCCGCGCTGTGTCCGATGTACCTGGGTGTCAAGGCGGTCATAGCCAAGTCGTTCGAACGCATGCACGCGGCCAACCTGGTCAACTTCGGCATCGCTCCCCTGACCTTCGCGCATCCGGGAGACTACGATGGCGTCGAGCCGGGCGAATCGATCGAGGCGCCAGGCCTCCGGTCCGCCGTCTCCGACGGAACCCCCTTGCGGGTGACGATCGGCGGCAGGGTCGTCGAATGCGCCATGCATCTTTCGCAGCGCCAGCGGGGGATACTCCTCGCCGGCGGTCTCCTTAATCGTTCGGATCATTGAGAGGAGCCACAATATGTATACAGTCGTATTGATACCCGGGGACGGCATCGGCCCCGAAGTAAGTTCCGCGGCACGGAAAATTATCGACGCGACGGGCGTCGCCATCGATTGGGTGGTCGAGGAAGCGGGCGCCCACATGTTCGAGAGGACGGGAGCCCTCGTGCCCGACTCGGTTTTCAAGGCCATCGAGAAACACCGCGTCGCCCTCAAGGGACCGATAACCACGCCGATAGGTACGGGCTTCAGGAGCATCAACGTCTTGCTCCGCCAGAAGTACGACCTGTACGCCAACATCAGGCCGGTCCGTTCCCTGGGCGCGCGCTCAGGCGAGATCGACCTGGTGATATTCCGCGAAAACACCGAGGATCTGTACGCCGGCAGGGAGACCAAGATATCGGATGACGAGGTCCACGCCATAAAGGTGATCACGCGAAAAGCCAGCGAGCGTATCGCGAAGGCCGCCTTCGAGTACGCCAGGGCGAACGGCCGCAAGACCGTGACCGCCGTCCACAAGGCCAATATCATGAAACTGGCCGACGGGCTCTTCCTTGACGCGTTCCGTCATATAGCCACCGGCTACCCCGAAATGAAGGTCAACGAGGTGATCGTCGACAATATGTGCATGCAGTTGGTAATGCGACCGGGCTCATACGACGTCATCGTTACCGAGAACCTGTACGGCGACATCCTGTCGGACCTTGCCGCCGGGCTGGTCGGCGGACTAGGGCTGGTGCCAGGAGCCAATATCGGGGTGGACTGCGCCATATTCGAGGCTGTCCACGGAAGCGCCCCGGACATCGCAGGCAAGGGCCTTGCCAACCCGGTAGCCATCACGCTGAGCGCGGCGATGATGCTCGACTACCTCGGCGAGCGGGACGCGGCGAATGCCGTGCGCGCGGCCGTCGGGAAGGTCGTCGCGGACAAGGCCGTCATCACGCCCGACCTCGGAGGATCCGGGACTACGGAAAGCTTGACCAGGGCGATCATCGGGGCGCTGTGATGGGAACCGATTCGCTGACCATCCTCGACAACAGGACCGGCAAGAGCTACGAACTGCCGATAGAGGCGGGAACCATCCGGACGACCGACCTCAGGCAGATACGCACCGGGCCGGACGATTTCGGGCTGATGGGCTACGACCCCGGCCTGTCGAACACCGCCGCGGTCAGGAGCTCCATCACCTACATCGACGGCGACAAGGGCGTCCTGCGGTACCGCGGCTACCCGATAGAGGAACTGGCCGAACGCGCCGACTACCTCGAGATAGCCTACCTGGTCATCTTCGGCGAACTGCCGGACGCGGCGCAGCTCGCCGACTGGAAGAACGCCGTCAACCGGCACACGATGCTCCATACCAACATCCAGCACCTGATCGAGACGTTCCGCTACGACGCGCACCCGATGAGCGTGTTCATCAGCGCGGTCGCCTCGCTGGCGACGCTGTACCCGGATTCGCGCAACGTCACCGACCCGGCGAACAGGCGCCTGCAGGTCGAGCGCATGGTCGCGAAGGTCGGTACCATCGCGGCCTTCACCTACCGTCACAATCACGGCTGGCCGATCAACTACCCCGACGAAGGATTGGACTTCATCGGCAACTTCCTGCGCATGATGTTCCGGATGACCGAGGTGAACTACGTACCGCACCCCGTGCTGGCGCGGGCCCTCAACGTGCTCTTCCTCCTGCACGCCGACCACGAGCAGAACTGCAGCACCAACACGATGAGGGACATCGGCTCAAGCCAGGCCGACCCGTACTCGGCGCTCGCCGGGGCGGCGGCCGCGCTGTACGGCCCCCTCCACGGCGCCGCGAACGAGGCGGTGCTCCGCATGCTCGAGCAGATCGGGACCACGGCCAACGTCCCCGGCTTCGTCGAGCGCGTCAAGAAGGGCGAAGGACGCCTGATGGGTTTCGGCCACCGTATCTACAAGAATTACGATCCGCGATGCCGTATCATCAAACGGATAGCGAACGAGGTCTTCGAGGTGACCGGCAAGACCCCGCTCCTCGACGTGGCGCTCGAACTGGAGCGCATCGCCCTGCAGGACGACTATTTCATTTCCCGAAAGCTCTACCCCAACGTCGACTTCTACTCGGGTCTCATCTACCGCGCGATGAACCTGCCCGCTTCGATGTTCACGGTGCTCTTCGCCGTGCCCAGGACATGCGGCTGGGTCGCGCACTGGCTGGAGATGTTCACGGACCCCGAGCAGAAACTCGTCCGCCCGCGGCAGATCTATGAAGGGCCGGAATCAAGGCACTGCGGCGACTGATCGAATGCCCGGTGGCGTACCATGGGCATACGGCTCAAGGCGCCGGCGGGTCATTGAATTGTTCATGCCAGCAATATTTATAAATCAGTCTATTCGTTTTCGGTACCTGGACGCGAGCGCCGCTATCCATAGACCGCTCGCCGCCGCCCCGAAAACGAGGGCGAGCGCGGGCGGGAAATGGCGGCCCAGCGCCATTTCAGCGGCCCAGTACTGAGGGATGATCCACGCGGCGGCCCTGAGCGGCAGAGGCAGAAAAATGGCCATCGGAGCCATGTCGAGACTGCTCAGGGCCTTCAGGATGGATAGTCCCTCGACCTTATCCGCGGCGAAGGCGGCCAGAAACATCGCGAAGAAGGGAACCTGGGTCGCTCCCAGCGCGGCGACCCCCAGGTCGGCCCCGAAGCTGGCCCGACCCAGTCCGAGGATAGGCCCTATGATCAGGCCGATGGCGAACGCCATCAGGGAAAACAGCCCCAGCCGCGCGGCCAGGTAGCCGGTCCGCCCGACGGGCGTCACTCCCCAATACGTGGAAACCCCGTCGTCGCGGTCGTCGAGCAGGAGGAATCCCGCGACCATGCCGTAGAACATGCCGGGGAACAGCGTGATGACGACCCGTATCAGGTCGGCGTAATCCAGGATACGGAACCCGGTGGCCCGTTCCAGAAAACCGGACAGCAACGGAAGCATGAACCGCAAGGCGCCCGCGGCGAGGAATGGTACGAAGGGCATAAGCGCCAGAAGGGGGTCGCGCGCGACCATGCGGATATCCGCGGCCGCGAGGCGCATAGCGTCGCCACGCATCTCAGTCTCCCCTCGCGCGGTCGACTGCCGGCCCCAGGAAAAGATACGCCACGACGACGGTCCACACGATCGCTGAGAACGCGGCTCCGACCAGCTCTCCCGGGGGCACGCCCGCGTACGCGGCCCTCGCGAACCGCAACGCGCCGTCGGATGGCGTCGCCCTGGCGAGTACGCCGAACCAGGCCGGCAACCAGGGACCCGCCGCGTACTCGACGACCGGCAACGCCAGGACCAGGAAGACCGGCATCGAGCCCATCAGGAAGCGGTTGACCGTCTTGAGCCTCAGGGCGAGTGCGGCCCCTATCAACGCCGACGGAATGCCTCCGGCCAGCGTGGATGCGGCGAGCGGCCACGGCCGGAAGTCGGCGCCCCGGGCGCTCGCCGACACGGCCGCCGCCATCAGGAAGGCCAACACCGACAGGTTGGCCGCCTTGACGGCGAGGTAGACGGCCGGCCTCAAGGGCGAGGCGAACAGCGCCTGAAAAGTCCCCTGGTCAAGATCCAGGCAGACGCTGGCGCCCGCGAAGAAGAAGCAGAAGAACGCCGGATCGCTCCACGCGAGCACGGGCAACACCGCGTCGGCCCAATCGCGCGGGATCGCCGACACTATCGCCGCGTACAGCGCCGCGATCACGATATACGCCAGGGCGAACCCGTGGCGCCAGAGCAGGCGAAAGTCGAAGGCGACGAGCGCGGCGAGATTCATGCCAGCTCCCTTCCGGTCAGCTTAAGGAAGATGCTGTCCAGGCTCGAGTCGAGGGTGCGTACTCCCAGGACGCCCGGCTTCCTGAGCTCGGCGAGGAAGTCCTGGTTGTCCGCCAAGCCGTCGAGTGAGAACTCCTGGGGCGCCCCGATTCCGGCCTCGTCGGCGGGAATCCCCCTTCCGTCGCGACCGTCATCCCGGTCGACGACGACGGCCCGCCTGCCGTAGCGCCGCTTGAGCACCGCGGGGGCGTCGCACGCGGCAATCGCGCCGTCCACGAGGAAGGCCACGCGGTCGCAGGTCGCGTCGGCGGCGGCCATGTCGTGCGTCGTCAGGAACACGGCGACGCCGTCCGCAGCCCGTTCCCGCACGATGTCGCGTACGATGCGCGCATTGGCAGGATCGAGGCCGCTCGTCGGCTCGTCGAGGAAAAGAATCCTTGGCCGGTGCTGCACCGCGCGCGCCAGGTTGAGCCGCATCTTCATGCCCTTTGAATATTCGGCCACCCGCCTGTCGGCCGCGTCGGCGAGGCCCAGGCGCTCCATCAAGGCGCGCGGGTCGTCCTTCGGCCCTGGGTAGAACGACGCGAAGAGGGACAGGTTCTCGATGCCGGTCAGCTTCTGGTAGAAGCATGGAAACTCGAAGGCCGCGCCAAGTAGCGCGCGATACCCGGCATCGGCCCTATCCGCCTCGACGCCGGCCACCACGGCCGAACCCGCGTAGCCTCGCAACGATCCGAGGAGTATCTTCTGCGTCGTGCTCTTCCCGGCGCCGCTTGGCCCCAGGAAGCCGAAGACCTCGCCTGCGGCGACCCTGAAGCCGATACCTCGCACGGCCTCTGATGTAGCTCTTGGATAGGCGAAGCGCAGGCCCTCGACAACTATCATCGACTTCCTCCCGTTTGTCCGTGAGCCGCCCACGGGTTTCCGCGCCAGCCTACGTCAAGGTTGATGTTCGGCTTTGCCGGCCGCGACGTCAAGTCCCGCGCGCTGGCCAGCATGATATCCGTATCAGCGGAACCTGAACCTCAAGCGCGTTGCCGCCACTCGTTATTCCTTGCACGAACAGTAAAAGGAAGCCACAATCTGCCGGATAGGCGCTGGAGGTTCCCACCGTGAGCAATGAGCTGGTATCCTGTTTGTCACGTTACATTGCCATATCCGAGGATCTTGCGAATATCCTGATGAAAAGCTCGCTCGTTCGACAGTACCCCGGAGGTGCTGTCCTGCTGCGCGAGGGCGAACGCATCAGAGCGGGTTATTTTGTTTTAAAAGGCTGTGTCGCAGCAATATCCTGAAAGACGGAGACGACAAGACCATCGGTATTTTCATCGAGGAAGAATCGATACTTCCAATCGGCTATGGGAAGGATGCCCTTTCCGTTCAGTTTCTGGAATGTCTGGAAGATACCGTGGCGGCAGTAGGTACGCCGGACCAGGAAGAGAAAATGCTCGCCGAGTATCCCGAGCTCAAGTCGGTTTGCCTTGCCATGACCGAAGTGATGGCAGAGAACGTCTTCCCGCACGTTGTTGACTTGGATCAATTGCATTCGGGGTAAATCAAGGCACCCTCTCCATGCTGTTCCACACGAGAATCCCTGGTGTTCCGCATGAATCGGGTATAAAATTGCCTGGGCAACGGAAAACAATCCTGCGATCACTTCAAGCCGAGCGCGTTGCCTTGTATGCCGCTTGCAGTGGTCAAACGGTTGATTCTTGAAAGGAACATCCTGTGGGGGCGCATTGAATATCAGGAGAAAGAATGGCAGCTCCATCGATGTGGCCAGTATCGAATGTGACAGCAAACACATAGGACTAGTATTTTCCGGGATCGGATATACCTGCAGGAATCCGCTGCTGTATTATTCCAGGAAAATTCTGTTGGAACTAAAAATCGATTACATGGGCATCGACTACAGGTATTATGAAGACTCCTGCTTCCTGAATGCAAGTGACGAGGAAAAGGACGAATATTTCGAGCAGGACAATGCGCTCGTTGTCGAGCATGTGAAGGATATGGCAAAGACTCATGAAAAGGTATTCCTGATCGGAAAATCGATGGGGACAAGCGTGATACGAAGGTGCATGAGACATCCTGAAATAAGCAAGAAAGCATATCTGGTATTGATGACGCCGGGAACCGAATGGCCCGAGTTCATACCCGAACTAAAGCCAACGGACAATCCCGCATTGTTGATAGGCAGCCTGAAAGATCCATATTTCGCGGTTTCAAATCTTCACGATGTTTACGATAAAAAGAACCTCACGTTAATGGAACTGGAAAACGGGGACCATTCGCTTGAAGTGAATGATGTCGAGAAGGATATCGAGACCTTAAAAAAGGTAATGCTTTCCGAGAGGCTATTCATCCGAAATTGCCTGCGATGCTAGGAGCCTGAGCAGGGCATTGCTCAGGCGGCTAGTTGTCCATGGCAATATCCTTCTCGTACAGCTCCTCGAAATAGCGCTTGTGCCTGCTCTCCTCGGCTACCAGGCGCTCGAAGATCGACTTGATCGCGGGATCCGATGTGGCGACAAGCAGCCGGCCGTAGAGCTCGCCCGAGCGCTCCTCCTTCTTGATGGCCGCGGCCAGAATGTCCTGGAAGTCCATCGTCGAGGCGGGAGGCTCGCCGGCGTCAAGGCTTCTGGCCAGGCCCAGGTCAATGGCTGCAGCGGGAGACAGGTTGACGGCGCCGCGTGCCTTCATGCCGGCCACCAAGGCCACATGCCCTTCCTCCATGGCCATGAACTCGGCCAGGACCGATTTCTGGGCGGCGAACGAGGCCATGCCCGATAGTTCGCGGTAGAAGGCGACCGCGGCTTTTTCCCTGTCCAGCGCCAGGTCGAGCGCCGCGGAGAATGTCGATGCGTCCATGTCAGTCTCCTTTACCGCCGAGCAAGCGGTCAATGCCGAACGCCGCACGGTGGCCATCGGCTATGGCGGAGATGGCGTCCTTGCGGTCGTTCACGAGGTCGCCTCCGGCGAACACCGCCGCTCCGCCTCCCGTTCCGCCCGCCACGGCCATGCCGGCCGCGTCGACGACGGGCTTGAAGTGCTTCGTCGGCACGCCGTCGGATTCGGCAACGTACGAGAGGTCCGGTCCCTGGCCGATGGCGGCGATGATGGAATCATACGTCTCCTCGCGCACGGCGCCGGGTATGGGTTCCGGGACGGGGCGTTTACCCGTTTCCTTCTGAACCATCCGGGCCTCGTTCCAGACGAAGAGGGCGGCCTTGCCAGCCTGCCCTCCGGCGGCGTCCCTGACCTCGAGGGGTATGGCCTTCTCGATGAGCCTGGCTCCTTCGGCCTTGGCCTCGTCTATCTCCTCTTGATCGGCGGGCATGTCCTCCTCGCGCCTGCGGTAGAGGATGTCGACCCTTGCCCCGTGTCGGAGGGCTGTCCGGGCGGCGTCCATTGCCACGTTGCCGCCGCCTATCACCGCGACGCGCTTGCCCAGATTGAGCTCTTCGCCACGGGTGGCCGCGGCCAGTACCGCCACGCCGTCCAGGACTCGCGGATGCCTGTCCCCGGGCACATCCAGCCCGTACGCGGCGGGGAGGCCGGTGGACAGGTACACGGCGTCGAAGTCAGCGCGCAACCTGGCGAGCGTGACGTCTTCCCCTACCGCAACGCCGCGCTTGATCGTCACGCCCAGGCTCTCGATGTAGCCGATATCCTTGTCCAGGGCGGGATAGGGCAGGCGGTACTCGGGGATGCCATAGCGCAGCATTCCGCCCGCCTCGCCGTCCTTTTCGTAGACGGTCACCGCGTACCCGAGCATGGCCAGGTAGTACGCCGCCGAGAGGCCTCCCGGGCCTGCTCCGACGACGGCCACCTTCCTGCCCACAGGCGCCTCGGCGCGGGGCAGTGCCTTTGAGTAGTCGGATAGCTCCACCTGGTCGGCGATGTAGCGCTTGAGCCAGCGAATGGCCACGGGGTCGCCCCCTCTCCCGATGGAGCAGGCATCCTCGCAGAGATGGGTGCATATGCGTCCGCAAGCCTCGGGGAAGGGGTTGGTCTCGTACAGGAGGCGGAGTCCCGCTTCCATGTCGCCTTCTCGGACGGCCCTGATATAGCCGGGAATGTCCATGTGAGCCGGACAACTGGCGATGCAGACGCCGCAGGAGACGCAGCGGTCGGCTTCCTTCTCCGCCTGGGCGCGGGAGTAGCCTTTGACGAGCTCCAGGAACGACCTGGCGGCCTCGCCGTGGCCAAGTTCCGGCATCGGCACGCGGTCGGCGTCCAGGAGGCGGTAGCCTCCGGCTCGGCGGTAGCCCAGCTCGGAGGAGTCCCAGGGTTTGGGTTCCACGCCGGGCGTGTAGCGGAATACGTCCGGGTCGGAGTCTATCCAGAGGTACTCGTTGCTCATGTTGAGGGAGCCGGACGGGCAGATGTCGACGCAGAGGGCGCACCAGCAGCATCGGCCGTAGTCGATGCGTGGCCGCAGCCCCGAGTCACCATCCTTGGCCGCGCGGCCCGCGACCGGTACCAGGTCTATGGCCTTGTTCTGGCAGATGGCCTCGCAGGTTCCGCAACCGACGCACTTGTCCGCGTCGTTGATGTGGAAACCGCGGTAGCGCGGGGCGCCAGGCCTGTCGTCTATAGGCTTCTTTACCGTGAACGGCTTCTCGAAGGCGCGTTTCCAGACCGCGAACGGCGCTATGAAGTCTTTTATGTCCATTCGCTTACCTCTCGATCTCGGGCGGATAGGTATGGAGGCTGACCATGAGGCCGGCTACGTCGGCGATGTTGACCCCTCGCACCAGCCGTTCCATCACGGACACCGCGTGTGTGTAGCTCGGGCCGCGGACGGCAACGCGCCTCGGCTTGTCGGAGCCGTCGGACACCACATAGAAACCATACTCGCCCCGGGTGCACTCGGCCGCGACGTACGTTTCGCCCGCGGGTATCTTCCAGTACAGTGGATTGGGGAGCTTCTCGCGGAACGGCCCGTCCTTGGGCATCAGCTCCACGATCTGGCGTATCAAATCGACGGCCTGGTACATCTCGCCGAGCCGCAGCCGGGAGCGCTCGTACGCGTCCGACGCGTGGCCTACAATCGGCTGGAAGTCCAGCCGGGGGTAGGCCAGGTAGCCCAGGTCCTTGCGGAGATCGCGGGTGATGCCCGCGCCGCGCGCGTTGGGGCCGGTGATGCCGTATTTGTCCACCCATTCAGGCGGGATGTAGCCAAGTCCCTGCGCGCGCATCTTGTAGACGGCGTTATGGAACATCACGAGCTCGATGTCGTCGAGGTTCTTCTTGACGATGTCCATCGTCGCGAGGACATGCTGGAGGAAACCCCTGGGTACGTCGCCTCGCACGCCGCCGGGGATGATGTACATGTGGTATATGCGGCCGCCGGTCAGTTCCTCGAAGAGGTCCAGCACGTAGTCGCGCATCGTGACGCTCCACTGGGCTATCGTCCCGTGTCCGAAGGCGCCGGCCTGGCCGCCTATCCACATGAGGAAGCTGGCCAGCCTCATCATCTCCAACGACAGGGTGCGCAGCCAGACCGCCTTGTCGGGTATCTCTACGCCTGCCAGCTCTTCGAGCGCTGCGGCGTAGCAGTACTCGTTGAAGTCTGGTTCCGGCACCGCGATGCGGCAAACGAGGGGAAAGTTCTGCATGTACAGCCGGCGCTCCATCAGCTTCTCGAAGCCGCGGTGGAGGTAGCCCACGTGGGTCTCGCAGTCCACGACGGTATCGCCTTCGATGACCAGCCTGAGTGACATGTTGCCGGTGATTCCCGGGTGCTGCGGTCCCTGCCACATCACCAGGTACTTGCCCGATTCCAGGTCGTACTCGGGCTTCGCCTCGGGCGGTACGTAGGGCGTCTTGTCGCGCTTCATTTTGAGGCCTCCGGGTACAGTTCCTGCCGCATGTGTACGGCAGGATCGGCGGTCTCGCGACCGGGACGGTCATCGTAGGTCGCCTGGCTGTACGCAAGCGAGTCGAAGTCGCGCCGCATCATCGGAATCTCGTCCCAGCCTTCAAGCACGAATTCCTGGTCCTTGCGGGGGCTGCCGGGGCAGTCGATGCCGAACCACTCCTTGAGTTCGCGCTGGTAGGTCCATGCCTGTCCCCAGAGGAGGTGGATGGAATCGACCGTCGGGTTGTCGCGGTCTATGTCGCAGTGCACTATCAGGCCGTGGCCTTTCTCGTGATTGCGCAAGGCGTAGACCAGCGTGAAGACTCCGCGCTCGATGTTGTCCACCGCGGTCACGAAGGACAGGTGACGGTAGCCGGCCTCGTCGCGCAGCCAGGCCAGGGTGTCGCGCACCTTCAGAGATTCGACCCATATCGACGCGAGGTTCTTCCTTTGGTCATGCCAGTCGCGGGCGCCGTAGCGCCGGGCCAGCTCGGTTGCCAGTTCGTTCATCTACGGTCTCCTACCAGTTGTAGTCGGGCATGTTCCAGTCCTTGATGACCTTCTTCTGGTTCGCCTTGTACCATTCGAAGTTGCGTGCGTAGAGGTTCTGCCCCTCGGCCTTGCCCGCCCTTATTATCTTCTTGAGTTCCTGGAAGCCCGCCAGCAGCGCCTCGGGGCGGGGCATGCAGCCGGTGATGTACGCGTCCACGGGGATGTACTGGTCGATGCGCTTGATGGTGTTGTAGCTGTCCCAGTACATGCCGCCGTTGATGGTGCACGAGCCCAGGGCGACGACGAACTTGGGACCCATCATCTGCTCGTAGCTGCGTACGATGCGCTTCAGCGTCTTCACCGACGCGTAGCCGCCGATGACGAAAACCGACGACTGCCTGGGCGTGGGCCTGGGCTGGATGCCGTAGCGGTACATGTCGAAGCGGCTGGTCATCAGCGGCCTGAGCTCTATCGCGCCGCAACCGGTGCCGAAGCCCAGGATCCACAGGCTCTCCGACCGCGCCCAGTTGGCGAAGTCCTCCATGATGCCGCGGGCAGGTTCGTACTCCCGGGGAGCGGCGTCGCAGAAGAGGCCGCGCTCCTCGGGCGGAAGCCCCTCGTTGGCCAGGGGCGCCGGTTTCAGTTTCTTGTCGCTCACGTGCGCCTCCTAGATTGCCGCGATGATGACCGAGGCTATGCCGATGAGCGTCGGCACGCCGAGGAAGAACCGGATAGACTGGTCGGTCCGGAACCGGGGAAAGGCCTGACCCACGAATATGTTGATGAAGTAGATCAGGAAGGTCTTGATCACCATCACGACGATGTTCGTGGCTCCGCCGAAGAACAGGTTCATGTACAGCACGAGCTTGGCGCCGTTGAAAACCGCGCGGTTTGTCTGAAGCATGCCGAGGAGGTTGCTCTGGTACTCGGTGGGCGGGCCTATCGGAATCTCCTGAGGCGCTATGACGACGCTGAAGGGGTTGTGCATCGACATCCCGAGGAAGGCGATGAGCGCCGCGACTACCGCCAGGGGATTGGTGAACAGCGTCCAGTGCATGAAGCCGCCCTGCTGGGCAGCTACTATGGCGGTGATGTCCAGTATGCCGTACTGGATGACGATGGCTATAACCGACAGCGCGAAGGGGACCTCGAAGGCCGTCATCTGGGCAAGTCCCCGGCTGACGCCGAGCGCGCTGTACGGGTGGCCGCCCTCGCCGGCGCCGAGCGCCATGCCCAGCTGGCCGAAGAAGATGAAGTACATCACGAGGAGGAGGTCGCCGGAGTCGGAGAAATTCCTGAACAGGGCCGAGCCGAAGACCGCGGGGATGAACATGTAGGTGCCGACGCCGCCAGCGAGGCGGAACACCGGTCCCAGATAGAACATGACGCCGTGGCCGATGGAGTTGCGCTTTGCCGAGCTCTTGAAAATGTCGATGTAGGGCTGGTACACCGGCTGGCCGACGCGCCCCTGGACCTTGGCGCTGATGCGTGCCATGGAACCGATGAGGAGGAGGCCATAGTTCGTGATGACGAACAGCGAGACCAGGGCGTAGCCTATGCGCACGAGCAGTGTCGGTTCCATCAGAGGGCCCCCATGATAAGGTAGAGCGTTGCCACATACAGCACGACGTGGAGGGCGTAGGTCTGGCCGTTGCCCGTGTAGAACCTGCGAGCCGCGCCGCCAAGTGCGTCGACGCCCGTGCCGAACGCGGCCCAGAAGCGTTCGGCGCGTTTCTTCGTCAGGAAGCCGAGCGCCTTCTCGTACGGCGCGTAGAAGTTCCATGCGAAGTGCGTGGTCTCGGGCCTGTACGGCCGTTCGGCCGCGAACACTATGTTGAACTGCTTTACCGGTTGCGTATTATGCAGGTTGAGGAGCATCCAGCCCAGGCAGAGCATGAACACGGCGATCGTGACGACCATCGTCAGCGTCCCGTCCCAGTAACCCAGCGTCGACTCGAGGGACGAGCCGGAGAAACCGAGCAGCGGCGGAAAGAACCTGCCGGTCACCGCTATGATCGGGTCGAGCATCAGGCGGGGGAAGGCCGAGAACGCGAACAGGACGACCATCAGGATGCCCTGCGGTATGAGCAGCGCCATCGGGGCCTCTTTCACGCCTGCCTGGGACGGCTTGGGCTGCCCGAGGAAGATCGTGTGGATCAGCCTGAACAGGTACAGGAAGGCCACCGCGCTCGCGAAGAACGCGACGGCTGCTTCGAGGTACCAGCCCTTGCCCATCAGCGACGAATACAGCAGCCACTTGCCTCCGAAACCGGTCAGCGGCGGCACTCCCGACATCGCTATGATAGCCATCAGCACCGACAGGAACGAGACAGGCATCTTCTTGATCAGGCCGCCCATCTCGTACATGTTCCTCGTCCCTACCCGGTGCACCACCCCCGCGATCGCGAGGAAGAGCATGCTCTTGTAGATGAAGTGGTTGAGCGCCAGGTACAGGGCCGCGGTCCAGCCGGCATGGTCGCCTATGGCCAGCGCGAGGACTATGTAGCCTATCTGACCCATCGACGACCATGCCAGGGTCTTCTTGATGTCCTCCTGGTAGATCGCGTACAGAGCCCCGAACAGGGCGGTAGCCAGTCCGATCCAGCCCAATACACGCCAGGCGAACGGCTCGACGCCGGGCACGGCCGAGTAGGCGGCAAGGGTCGCCAGCAGGGCGAAAATGCCCGCCTTCGACAGCGACGAGGAAAGGAAGCCCGACACCTCGTCGTCCGCTTCGGCATAGGCTCCAGGCAGCCAGACGTGCACGCCGATCGCGCCGAGCTTGACGAGGAGGCCCGCGACCATCAGGTACATCGGCCAGGCGGAGCCGGTTCCCGCAAGAAGGCCCGTCATCAGGAGGAAGGCGCCCCCAAGTCCAAAGACGATGTAGGCAAGGGCGGCATTGGCGCCGTTCCTGCCGCGCAGGACGAGCAGCCAGCTGGCAACGGTCATCGTCTCCCACGCGAAGAAGAACTCCAGGGGACTCTGCGCGACGAGGATGGCGCCGAGCGCCAGCGTCGTCGCGGACAGGAGCGGGTGTAGTCCGCGCCGGGAACCCGGCCTGTACATCGCGGCGAACGAATACATCACGCCGCCGCCGAGCAGCATAAGCGCGAAGATAAGCCTGAGCCCGTCCAGCCGCTCGTACGCCAGCCAGCCGAAACCAGCGGCCGCGGTCATGGACAGCGCTGCCTTGAGCCAGCCTGGCGCCCGGTCGACGATGAACAGCGCGGCGGCCGCGGCCAGCGGCGCCCACAGCAGAGGTTCGGCGATGCCGCTCGCGAAACCGAGCCAGACGCCGGAGGCGGCCAGCGCCGCCGCCAGCAGTACCGGACCCGCGGCCCGCAACCCGAGCTTCACGCTGAGCGCGCCCTTGGCGGCTTCCGCCTGTACTCCGCTTTCGCCTTTGGCCAGGACGATGTACCAGCGCAGCACGTAGAACGCCTCGACGAGGCTACCCGCCAGGACGAGGCCTACCAGCCACCACTGGCCGCCATCGACCAGGGCGCCCATCAGGGACCACTTGGCCCAGAATCCGGGGAAGGGCGGCAACCCGACGAGGGCCAGTACGAGGACGCCGGCCGCGGCGAGCGGAACCGGCCCCAGCGCGCCGTCCTTCCTGCCGCTGGCGTCCTCGATGGCTCCGGAGAGCAGGAAGAGCCCGGTCTTGGCCAGCGCGTGGTTGAGGAGCAGGACCCCGGCGACCCGGAAGACGAAGCGCGGACCGCCGAAGCCGTACAGCCCGTCCAGCGCCATGACCGCCAGCACGAGGCCGACCTGGGCGGTGGACGAGTAGCCAAGCATGCGACGGGAATCTTTCTGCCGCGCGCCGGTGAGGTTGCCCGCAACGAAGGTCACGAGCCCGGTACCGGCTATGAGCGACAGGTGGACCTCTCCCAGGATGGGCATGATCTTCCAGACGGCCAGGACCAGCGCGGTCGCCGAGGCGCCCGACAGGATGGCCGACACGCCCGTATCGGCGGTCTCGTAGACTCCGATGGCCCAGCCGTTGGCCGGGAAGGGCTTGAGCTCGACAAGCAGGGCCGCGAGAAGGAAGAACACCGCAACCGTCCCGGCCGCGGTCGACAGCCCGGGCGCCTTCGCCGCGAGGTCGAGGTTGAGCTGGTCGCCGAAACGGTAGATGTAGATGACGCCGATGAGGTACAGCGAGCTGGCGATGCCGCCCGCCATCATGTACTTGAAGCCGCTCTTCAGCGCGCCTCGCCTGTCGTCGTAGCCCACGAGTCCGTAGGTCGCTATCGACGATATTTCCAGGAACACGAACATGTTGAACAGGTCGCGCGTCAGGACTATGCCCGACAGGCCCATGAGGACCATCAGCAGGGCCATCGCGCCGCCCAGCGGGGCGGTCCGGAGCCGTCCGTGCATGGCCGCGGCGGACAGGAGCCCGACGACGGCGATGGCGAGCGTGCCGACGGCTTCTTCCAGCCCTACCCGCAGCACTATCGCCAGCGGCGCGACGAAGCCGGCCGTGCCGAACTCCGTCATGCCGGCGCCCCCGGAGAGCAGGGCCCAGAGCCAGGAAACCGCCGCCGCGCCCCAGGCTGCCGTCACGGCGTAGACCAGGGCCAGCGAGACGCGCCGCCCGAGCCTGTCGAAGAGCGGCAAGAGGAACGCCGTCGCGAGCGACGCGGCGAAAAGGTAGAGGGGATTCACCATTTCTCTTCTCCGTACGTTTCTATCGACGAGGCGCCGCCGCCTGAGCGGAGGCGGACCGCGTAGGAGAGCATCAGAGCCGTAACCGCCAGCCCGATGACTATCGACGTCAGGACGAGCGCCTGCGGTACGGGATCGGTCATCCGCGCGGCCGCAGTCTTCGCGTCCTCGGCCGAGTCGAGGATGGGCGCGGTCCTGCCGCGCAGGTAGCCCACGGACAGGATGACCAGGTTGACGCCGGTCTCCAGCACCGAGAACGCTACCGCTATCTTGAACAGGTTCGGCCTCGAGAGCACTCCCCAGAGCCCCACGATGACGAGCACCGCCCCCGAGGCCGCGACTGGATTGATCCTGCCCAACAGTTCCAGGATGTTCATTCGCGGTCTCCTTTCAGCGCCTCGAGTATCGCGGACAGCTCCGCTCCGACCTTGAGGCCTATGGCCGAGTAGATGAGCGGTATCGCGCCAGCGCTGGCGAGCCTGCCCAGCGTCCCGGGCGGCAAGGCGCGCGGGTCGAGGAATCCCCAGGCCAGGAAAGCGCCCAAGAGTCCGAGCCCCACGTACGCCGCGCCGGACAGCGATTCGACGGCCGTCATCACGCCGTGAGCCAGGCGGGAGTCGGGCGACGACAGCAGGCCGAGAAGGACAGCGGTGGCAATCACCACGCCGCCCTGGAATCCGCCGCCGGGGGTCAGGTGCCCGTGCATGAAAATGTACACGCCGAACATCACGAGCAGACCGGTAAGGAGGCCTGTCGCCGTCCGGAGGATCTCGGTCGACCGCTTCTTGCCGGCCGCAGCGTCGTCCGTTATGCCCAGCCTCTTCCTGGTCAGGAGGGTTCCTGCACCCGCGGTGGCCGCGAACAGCACCGCGACCTCGCCCAGCGTGTCGAAGCCGCGATAGCTCACCACGATGGCCGTGACCACGTTGGCCGCCGCGAAATCGCGGGGCGAATCCTCCAGGTAGGCGGTCGCCAGCGCGCCCGGGGCTTCCGGTACTCCCGCGACGAAGGCTAGCGGGAACAGCGCGAACGCGAAGCCGGCGAGCGCCATCATCACCATTACCTTGCGCATCATGACGCGCCTCCCGTACCGGCCGCCGGATTCTCCGCGGCCTCCGACGAATCCTCGTCGTCAGGCTGCCTGGATCGGGCCATCGCGTAGAGGAGAACCACCGTCGTCAGCCCCGAGCCGATGGCTGCCTCGGTCATGGCGACATCGGGAGCGCCCATGAGGAGAAACACGACGCTGGCTGCCAGGCTGACGCCGCCGGACAGGATGATGGACGCGAGAAGGCTCCTCGTCGCCACGGCTGCCAGTCCGGCTACCACCATGAATACGCCCGCGGCCACTATCGCGATGTCAATCGCCATGGGTTCCCTCCTTCGCGGTGCCGGGCTTTGCCGCCGCTTCGTCGGCCGCCGCGAGCGCGTCGAGCTTCAGCACCGCGCCGATGCGCTTGCGGTGACCGTGCGCCGCCCTGGCCAGCGCGTTGGAGCTGACAGGATTGGTCAGCACGATGAAAACGACCAGGATGATGGTCCTGCCGAGGTAATCCGGCTGCTGCAGTCCTATCCCCAACAGAAAAAAGATCGAGCCGAGCGTTGTCGCCTTGGTGCCTGCCTGCATGCGGTTGAAGGCGTCCGGCATGCGCAGTAGCCCTATCCCCGAGAGCAGGAAGAACAGGGATCCCACCAGGCTCAGGAACGCCCCGACAATGGCTGCCATCACAGGCCTCCTTCGAGGTAGCGGGCGAGCGCGACGACGCCGACGAAGCCGACGAGGCCGTAGACCAGGCCGACGTCGACATAGATCCGCCTGCCCGAATACAGCGCAAAGGCGACTATCAACGAAGTCGTGATGATAGTCATCACGTCGAGCGCGACCGTCCTGTCTATAGCCCATGGTCCCCTGAGGAAGCGGTAGCCCGCCAGGGCCAGCCCAAGTATGGCGACGGCGGTCGCGACCTGGAATACCGTTTCAGCCACAGATCACCTCCAGATATTTTTCAAAACTCCCGACGATCGCCGCCGTCGCGCCTTCCGGATCCGTCGCGGCGACCTTGATCCAGTGGATATAGATCTCCTCGCCCCGCATTTCCACGGTTATGGTGCCGGGAGTCAGCGTAATCGAGTTGGCCAGGAGAAGCCTCCCGAGCGGCGTCTTGAGACGCGTCCTGACCATGACGATGCCGGGATCGATGGGAAGCCTGGGATGGAGGACCCTGAACGCCACGTCGAGGTTGGACAAGACGAGCGCCTTGGCGAACACGAAGGCGTACGCGATGGCGTAGGCAATCGGCTTGGGCCCAAGTTTCAGGTCCCCGAGAGGCGAGGCGGGGAAAAGCGGCAGGATGGATATGAGCGCGGCGACAATGGCGCCCGCTATCGCTTCCTGTTCGCTCCACGGCGCCGTCAGGATCATCCATGCTCCCCAGAGCAGCATGAAACCCAGCAGTTTCGCCTTCAGTATTCTCATGGAACGTCCTCCCATGCCATGCCCGACAATGCGGGCGAAAATTGGCAGGCCAGTATAAACCATTTCTGATATATGTAAAGCAAAATATTCAAATATAGATATAGAAATTCCTAAAACCCGACCGCCGGCGCCGCCATACATTCCATGGCATTGCGTTGCGCCTGCGGATGCTCCGGATAATTTTCGTCCGCGCCCCCGCGACTGTCAACCGAGGCTTCCGGGCCGCGTCCCCTGCCGAACGATAACGTGCCGGGGGAGCGTCAGTCCGGGATTTCCGTGCTATGCTTGGCTGCCGCAACCCGAACTGCGCCCCGGCGCGCAAGAAAGGCACGTCATGAGCTTCTTCAAACCCTTTGCGCTGGAGCGATTCTTCGCCAGGCACGAGTTCAGCGCAAGATACCTCCTCTGCTCCTCCGACTGCGAATCGTTCCCTGTGCGCGAGCTTCTGGCTATGGAAGATGGCTCCATCGACCGGTTGCTCGAACTGCGGCTAGGGTACACCGAGACGCGCGGAGCCCCTTTACTGCGCGCCGCCATCGCGGGGCACTACGCCGGCCTGTCACCCGATGCGGTCTTCGTCCATTCCGGAGCGGAGGAAGCGATACTCAACCTCTGCATGGCGCTGCTGTCGAAGGGAGACCGCGTCATCGTCAACGCGCCGTGCTACCAGTCGCTGTCCGAGATACCCCGCTCGCTCGGCTGCGATGTCGTGCCGTGGCGCTTCAGGGAAGCCGCCGGAAAGGATGGCAAGCCGCGCTGGTTCCTCGATCCCGACGAGCTGCCGGGTCTGGCCGGAAGCGGCGGGACGAAACTTGTCATCCTCAACGCGCCGCACAACCCTACCGGCGCGCTTCCGACCAAAGGCGAGTTCGAAGCCATAGTCGCGTACGCCCGAAAGATGGGCGCCGTACTCCTGGTCGACGAGGTGTACCGGCGGCTGGAGCGCGACCAGGCGGCCAGGTTGCCATCGGCGTGCGAGACGTACGAGAACGGCGTCGCGCTGGACGTGCTCAGCAAGCACTCGGGGCTCGCGGGCCTCCGGATCGGCTGGCTCGCGTCCAGGCGAGCCGACATTCTGGACGCTGTGGCCGTGGTCAAGGACTACAACTCGATATGCGCCTCCGCGCCGAGCGAGCTGCTGGCGGAGCTGGCGGTTCGGAACCTCGAAGCGATAGCGGCGCGGAACCGCGGCATCGTCTCCGGGAACCTCGCACTGCTCGATCGCTTCTTCGAGAGCCACCCCGGCTTTGCCCGGTGGACGCCCCCGGTCGCCGGCTCCATAGCCTTTCCACGGCTGAGCGACGGTTCCGATTCGGAGGTCCTCGCCGAGCGGCTGGTCGCCGAGACTGGAGTGCTGCTCCTGCCCGGCAAGTACTACGACTACGACAGATCGTACTTCAGGCTGGGTTTCGGCCGGGCCAACATGCCGGAGGCGCTCGCGAGGCTCGAGGCGTGGCTTGAAGAAAAGACAGGCTAGGAGCCTGCCGGCCTGCGCCACTCCCGGTCCCCGAACAGGAAGCGGGCGGGATTGTCGCTTGTCATGGCCCGCTTGAGGCCGGCATCCAGGGGGCTCTCGGCGAAATCGAGCACGTAGTCGAGGTATGACCTGGCCTTCATCAGGCTGATGACGAAATCGGTGCCGAAGAGGAGGCGTCCGCGCACCGTGTCCGCCGTCGGGCCATCGAGGCCGCCCAGGAGTCGATGGAGCTTCTTCCAGTAGGCGGGATCGCTGCCGTTGAAGGCGACATCGGCGTGGACGCCAGGATAGCGGCGCATGAGGGCTATGATAGTATCGGTCCACTCGTCGCGCGCCTTGCCGCGCCCCAGGTAACGCTCCCCGAAATGGGCGAAATCCACGACAAGCTCCGGGAAAGCCTTGAGAATGGCGCCCCAGCGCGACGGCTCGGTGAACCGCGCCGACTGGTGGAACGGTATCGTGCGGTAACCCTGGTCGTCGCAATGGACTACCAGCGGTATCCGCCGCTTCTGGCAGAAGCGGTACAGCAGCCTGGTGGCGTCGAGCGCGGCCCTGTCTTCGGGCCACGGATCGAAGCCCAGCGGAGGGTAGAGCTTTATTCCGGCGAACGATCCACGCTGGGGACGCTCCGGGTCGCCGCGCCAGCGTCTGGAGGCCTTGAAGGCCGCAAGCTGCGGCGCGGGCCGCCTCGAATAGCCGGCAAAGTAGCGGGACAGGAGGCGCTCCGTCTCTGCGGCTCCCCGCGCGCCGGGGTCGATGCCCAGGAAGGGCCTGACGACTATCCGCCCGTCGGGACGCATGCGGCGGTATCCGCGGATGCCTGCGAGGGTCTCGCGGACGGCCTCCTCCACCGACTTGCGCGGCGGAGCCGAATAGTACGTCGGGCCGCCGGTCGCCCTCGCGCCGAAATCCATCAAGAGCGGGCAGATGAGCCACGCGTCCCATTCGTCGTCCAGGAACGATATTCCGGAGGCGCCCAGTATGCCTTGCCGCGGCACATGGACCGGAGTGAAGACGCCGGAAAGGTCGTCCTCGAGGAGGGCGATGAGGTCGGCCGGGTCGTTCTCGACCGCCGCCAGCAAATTGCGTATCGGTTCCCCGCCTTTGAGCGCCAGAGAGGGCAGGAGATATCCCGGCGCGGCGACCTGCGAGTAAATGGATTCCAAGCCGCCCTGCAGGAACGAGTCGACGAAGCGCCCTATGGCCGGCCTCGCGAGCGACATCATGTGGCAGTGTATGTCGAAAAGCATCCTCATGAGCCTGCCCTCCCGTAGAGTTTCCTCTTGCCCGCCTTGCCCGCAGGCACGAGGAGGCCAGCCCGCGCAAAGGCGTAGAGGAGCTTGCGTGCCCGCATCGCGGGTATCCCGAGCGCTTCCCCGAGCATGCCTGAGTCGTAGGGCTCGGCCAGAGCGGCCGGTATGAGCGCGAGCCAGTCGGCCCGGCAGTCGAGGCTCGTCGTCGAGACCCCCTCGAGGCGGTCGCGCGACAGGACCCTGTCGCCCCGCCTGCGCCAGGAGCCCGAGCCGTCGCGCACGCGGAGTTCCCTCACGCGCACGAGCACGACGTCGAAGCGTACGTTCGGGGAGGCTATGACGATCGACGCGCGGACCAGTTCATCGAAGAGGCTGTAGAAGTCTCGCCTCGTCCTGGCTCGCCTCGACGAGACGAGGGAACCGTCCTCCGGATCGAGCCGCTCGACGAGCGTCTCCACGACGATGGGGTGGACGATGCGCACGGGCATGACGCAGGCCAGGTGCAGGATCTTCTCGGCGATGGCGCCTATGTTGCGGGTCTGCACCTCGACGAGCTCGTCGGGCAGGACCACGTCGACCACCCTGCCGGCGACAGCCGCCTCCACCCTCGCGCCGGCCCGCGCTCCGTATGCTGCCTTGAGGGCGGCGTGGAGTCCCCGCTCGGCGTACAGGCCGATGCCTGGAGACTCGGCTACCGGGAATGAGGGAGCGTCGGCGACTTCCGTGAACATGACTTCAGTATACACGGCAATGGACGCCCCGTCATTCTTGCGACTGGGCCTCCGCTTCGGGCACAATAGCGCCATGCGGCTCGACGACCTGCCGATATTCCCCTTCCTCCCCGAGATAGCGGACACCCTGCGCCGCGGTTCGCTCGTGCTGTCCGCCGAGACCGGGGCCGGCAAGACGACCGCCGTCCCCGCGTACCTGGCAGATCGCGGCGCGCTGCCTGGAAAAGCCATCATCCTCGAGCCGCGGAGGCTGGCCGCCGTCTCCGCGGCATCAAGGGTCTCCGAGCTCCTGGGCGAGGAGCCGGGCGGAACCGTCGGTTACCGCGTCCGCGGCGATTCGAGGACGGGACAGCGTACCATGGTCGAATTCGTGACAGAGGCGGTATTCATGCGGATGGCCCAGGACGACCCCCTGCTGTCCGGCGTTCGCCTGGTCGCCTTCGACGAGTTCCACGAACGCTCGGCCCTGGCTGACCTCGGCCTGGCCTTCGCCGCCGAGGCGCGGGAAGCCCGCGGCGACCTGTCCATCCTCGTCATGTCGGCAACCATGGACACCGTGGCGCTTGCCGCCTTCCTGGGCTGCCCGACGATATCGGTACCCGGGCGCCTGTTCCCGGTCGACCTCTTGTACTCGCCGCCGCTGGCCGGCGAACGCCAGGAGCAGACTGTGGCCAGGGCCATAACCGCGGCGCTCGGCGCGACCGGCGGCAACGTCCTCGCTTTCGTTCCGGGGCAGCGCGAGACAGTCGCGACTGCCGTGAGCCTCAGGTCCATGATCGACCATTGCGCCTTTCCCGTCGCGGGACCTGTCGAGATACTGGCACTGCACGGCTCGATGCCCTTGCGCGAGCAGCGCGCGATAGTCTCGCCGCCCCCCGGCGCGCCGCGGCGTGTCATCATATCGACCAGCATCGCCGAGACCAGCCTGACCGTGCCACGAATCACGGCGGTCGTCGATTCGGGGCTTTCGCGCTGCATCCGCCACCACGTGCCTAGCGGGCTCAACAGGCTCGTCACCGGGCGCGTCTCGGCCGCCGAGGCGGACCAGCGCAAGGGGCGCGCCGGCCGGCTGGCACCGGGGATATGCATCCGCTGCTGGGACCGCCAGGACATCCTGGCGCCATCCAGGGGCAAGGAGCTCGAGCGCATCGAGCTGGCTGGCGTCGTGCTCGAATGCGCCGTGCGCGGGGCGCGTTCCATGGAAGCGGTACGCTGGCTCGACCCGCCGCCCCGTCACGCCTGGGAAGCGGCGGGCGCGGTCCTGCGGTCCATAGGCCTCGTCGACCCAGGCGGCGCCGCGACGAGTCTCGGCAAGCGCGCGGCTGCCATAGGTGCAGATCCTCGCGCCGCGGCGGCCCTGCTTCTGACCGCCTCCAGGC
>CAZNXK010000032.1:0-709 GCA_964576835.1 uncultured Treponemataceae bacterium
CGCTCGTCACGCTGACGTCCTTGAGGCCCGACACGGCGTCCCGCATCCGGCTCTCCAGCCCGGCGCGGTCCATCAGCACCGCCTCGATGATCTCCGAGCCGGCCTCGCCGCGGTACTCGACCGTGCGGCCGTCGGACAGCTCGAAGACGAACTTGAAGCGCTCCTCGTAGCCGGCCAGGCCACCGCGCTCCTGGTCCCAGTACAGCAGCTGGTCGGAGTAACCGGCTATCTGCGTCGGGTAGGCGACGGTCCAGTTGCGGGGTCGCGGCGGCTGGACGAAGACGGTGTAGGCGGCCCGTACGAGCCTTACGGGCTTTCCAGCCAGTGTCCCAGGGCCCTGATAGGTGTAGCGGACGTCGATGGGTATGACGTAGGGGTCCGCTATGCCGAAATCGTCGCGGAAATCCTGCCGCTCCTCGCCGGGCGCGTTCCAGGTGTCGCCTGGCTTGAGGTCGCGGGCTGGGAAGCTGGGCACGTTGCGGACCGTCGGCATGAAGTACTGCGGGGCAATCTCGTAGCGGCCGTCGGGCAGCTGCCAGTATTCGGAGCGGTATATCTTGTCGGCGACGTAGGAGACTCCTCCCGCGTACTGGACGCTGGTGGAGAAGTCGCCGCGTAGGAGGGCGGCCCCGTCGGCCCTGGTGTCAGCCACCTCGAAGGCTATCCTGTTGGCGATGCGCGCCGAGTGGGACCACTGGCGGTTGATGTA
>CAZNXK010000032.1:719-30852 GCA_964576835.1 uncultured Treponemataceae bacterium
CGGTGGAGACGACGCGGTACTTGTCGCCCTTGGTGTACGAGAAACTGAACTCGTCGGAATATGAGAGGACTGGCAGGGCCAGGGCAATCACGGCCACAAAGGCCAGTTGTATGAAGTTAGTGGGTCGATTCATGTGCACCTGCCTTCCGCGGTTCCATTCAAGTGTCGGCATAAATGTATCGCGAAGCCAGCCCGGTGACCCGAACTTACGCTTCCGGCGGCCTCCTGCAGTAATCGGCGACCCGCTCGCGAAATAGGTAAATTGCCGTCAAGATGGGAATTTCAGGGGACTTTGCATGATATGACGACAGAGCTCCGCCGTTCCGCTGTATAAGCTCCGTTTTTGAAGTAGTATCTTGTTCCGCATAAACTGGGCTAAAAGGGACTCGTTATACTAGCCGCGTTAGCCGGATGCAGTTCCACCTGACAAGTATTGCAGGTGAACTGCATCCATTTTCAAAGGTACATTATAAAAGCAAATTATGGAGGCGAACGGGCATAAACGGACAACTGGGGCTCCTTCTCCTGTTTCTTCGCCCACTCGACAACACCACCTACTCGTGGTGATGATCGACATCACCGTCATTGCCCCTGGCACTTCGGACAGATAAAAGGGTTAACTTCGTAGACCTTTTCTGATGCCAGGTGGTAGATGCCCTGACGCGCTTGCCGCTGATTTCGGACTTTCCCGGAATATACGCCATATCGCCTAACCAACTGAACACTCCTCGGCGGCAGATGGGCCACCAGCTGCACGGTCGGCCTTGCTGAACAGCCTGGTATCGCTTTCGATGCTGAATCACAAATGCCGCCACGACCCGAGCATGTCGGCCCGGACCTGATCGATCAGCTTCTTGCGCAGAAACAGTGACAGCATGCCCACGTACGACCTTCGGTCGTTTGCCGAGCGGAAGAGTATTGTATGCCCGAGTACAAATGCGGGGCGGCCATCGGCGACGGACGCCCCGCTTCTGCATCAATGCGAGTTGTCTTCTGTCGCATACACGGCGGGAAGAACCGCCGCTACGCCGGTCGCCAGGAAGTCGGGGTCGCAGTATTCCCCACATTCGTCCGCGACTGAAAAGGTGACGAGCAAAGCGAAATCGGCGGCGACTGCGCTCATGCTCTTGGATTCCAGCGCATCCTTGAGGAATTTGACCGTCCGCGGCCAGGCGGCCACGGCGGCCTTCATGTTCGCGCCGCTCATCCCCGTTTGCTGGCGCAGGAACGCGTGACCCGCCCCCTCGTAGATCTCCGTCTCGTAGCGTTTGCCGAAGCGATCCAGCTCCGCCTTGGCGTCCGGAATCGTGGCGTTCACTCGCGCATCGGCGCCGCCGTACAGGCCGAGGACAGGCGCCTTTATCGCTGCGAGGAAAGAGGCTGCGGGGGAAGTCCCATAATACACGACCGCAGCCCCGAGCGCCGGCTGCTGCGTAGCCCAAGCGAATGAGATGCCGCCACCCCAGCAGAAGCCGACGGAACCGTAGGCTTTGGTCGCGCTTGGCAACGATGTGGCGTAGGCCGCGGCCCCGTTCAACCGACGGATGATCTCGGCCGTTTCAAGCTTGGCCATCGCCGCTCGGGCGCCGTCGGCGCTACCGATTGCGGCGGTCCCGCCCTTCATATCCGGAGCCTTGCCGCTCAGAAAATCGGGCGCTATGGCAATGAAGCCATCCGCGGCGGCCTGATCGGCAACCGCCCTGGCCCAGTCGTTGAGGCCGAATATCTCGTGGATCACCACCACGATCGGAGCCTTGTCCTTCCGCTCGGGATACACGATCCACGCGTCGACCGTATCCCTCATGCCCGCGTCGTAGGTCACCCATTCTCCATGCCGCGGCGAACTTGCGAGCCACGCGGCTACGTCGGCCTCGGCCGGGGGCAGCGCCTGTCCGTACGCGGCTCAGACGAGGAAGGCCGCGAATGCGAGCATAACGAAAAATCGGCGTACGACCGATCCGAACCTTGATCCTGCCATGACCACCTCCCGTGGAACCCTCGTGTTCCGCACCTTTTTATTCAGCGCGGCTTGAGGCGCCATAGGCCGCCGCCTTCTCCGTCGCTGAGTAAATACACGAATCCATCCGGTCCTACGCGCACATCCCTGATGCGCGTCCACCCGCGGAGATAGCTAATCTCGCCCACGACGCGCTCGCCATCAAGATCCACCCGGATGAGCTCCATTCCCGCGAGGGCGCCGACCAGGAGGTCTCCCCTCCACAAGGGGAAGGCCGAACCGAAGTAGAAGGCCATGCCCGACGGAGCGATTGACGGCGTCCAATGAAGCAGGGGCAGCACTGTTCCAGGCGCGTCGGTCGCGCCGGTGCCGACGACGTTGCCCGAGTACTCGCGGCCGTAGGTCACAAGGGGCCACCCGTAATCCGAACCGGGAACGAGGATATTGATCTCGTCGCCTCCGCGGGGACCATGTTCGTGGAGCCAGAGCTTCCCCGTCTCGGGATGCACCGCCAGACCTTGCGCATTTCGGTGTCCGTAGGTGTAGAGCTCCGGCGCGGCATCCTTTCCGATGAAGGGATTGTCTGGAGCCGGTTTACCGTCCCGATCCATTCGTATCGTCTTGCCTCCGTGATTGCGGAGTTCCCTCGCGCGGTTTCGCTCGTTACGCTCGCCGACTGAAGCGATGAGGTAACCCTGTGAGTCGAAGGCGAGGCGCGAGCCGAAATGGAGGGTGCTCATGCTCCTGTCGTTGCCGGAAAAAATTACATTCCAATCCGCTAGACGAGGCGGATTTTCCACGAAGCGTGCGCGGGCTATTGAAGTACCGTACCCCTCGGGATGCTCCTCGGAAAAACTGAGGTAAAGTTCCCTCGACTCTTGGAAATCGGGGGCGAGCGCGATGTCGAGGAGCCCTCCCTGGCCAAAACTCCGTAACCTCGGCAGGCCTTCGAGCCGCGTCCGCTTCCCTGTTTCAAGGTCGATCGATTCAACCGATCCTCCCTTCATGGTGACGAGCGCGACACCCCGTGAAGGGAAGGCCAGCGCCCACGGCGAAGGTAGCCCTCGGGTCACAGACTCCATTTCGAAATCCGCCTCGAACGGAGGCCGACCATCGTCCGCGGACGTTTCAGTGAGAAAAAAAAGGACGGCCGTCACCATCATTGCCGTTCGAGGCAACATTCCAGGTACCATTGACTTTCTCCATCCGTATCGTTTGGTTGAATCGAATTTAGTGATAGGTTACTTGTTTAGTCAAATTAAAATAGGTATGTTTTTCAAATCAACGGACTTTCGGAGGCATTGTCGGAGGATGGACAGGACTACCGAATTATCCATGCAGGATTCGAAATCGAAATCGAAAACGAAGACTGGCGGCCTTCCCCTTCCGGCGTCAGAGATCATCTCGGACTACCGCATGGCCGTCCGGTCCCGGCACGCATCGGTCATCGGACGGCGCGAGGTGCTCAACGGAAAGGCGAAGTTCGGCGTATTCGGTGATGGAAAAGAGCTACCCCAGCTTGCGATGGCGCGCGCGACCCGCAAAGGAGATTGGCGATCCGGCTATTACCGGGACCAGACCTGGCTCTTTGCGCTCGACATCCTCGACCTTAAACAGTATTTCGCCCAGCTCTATGCCGATACGGACTTGAGCAGGGATCCTCATATGGGCGGCCGGTCAATGAACGGGCATTTCGCCACCCGCTACCTGTCGGAGGACGGGAGCTGGCTGGACCAGACGGGGGTGTACAATTCCTCGGCCGACGTCTCCCCGACTGCTTCACAGATGCCCCGCGCTGTCGGTCTGGCCTACGCATCGGTCGTGTACCGCGCGCTCGGCCGCTGCTCCGGCGGGGACCTGGATGAACGCGGCTTCTCCGTGGGCGGAGATGAGGTGACATGGGTCACGATCGGCAACGCGTCCGCCGCCGAGGGTCTCTTCTGGGAATCGGTCAACGCGATCGGCGTGCTCAACGCGCCGGCGGTCGTGACGGTCTACGACGATGGCTACGGCATCTCGGTCCCGAACCGTTTTCAGATGGTGAAGGAAAACATCTCCGCCGCGCTGGAAGGCTTTCGCCGGGTAGCCTGCCCGGACGACCACTGTGATCTCGGCTTCGACCTGTACACGGTTTCCTGCTGGGACTATCCGGAACTCCTGTCGGTGTTCAAGGAGGCGGGCGAGACGGCGCGAAAGTACCATATCCCCGCGCTTGTCCACGTCGTCGACTGTACCCAGCCGCTCGGACATTCTACCTCGGGGTCCCAGGAGCGTTACAAGTCGGCCGAACGGCTTGACTGGGAGCGCGAATTCGACTGTGTTGCGAAATTCCGCGCATGGATCCTGGCTCAAGGCGAAGAAAGCGCCGCCGAGCTGGATGCCGTAGACGAGGAGGAGCGACTCGAGGTGGAGGTGGCTCGGAAAGAGGCATACGAAGCCTGCCGCACGCCGCTCAGGGAAGAGAGAGCGACCGCCGTCGACCTGCTGGGTCGCGCTGCCAGAGCGGCCGGGGAAGCCGATGGATCTGCCGCCGAGGCGACACGGGTTTTTTCGGCAGACGCCGCGCCGGCGATCGACGCGGCGGAAGCGCTGCGAAGGGTCGCCGACGAGCTTGCCTCGATTGAGGAGCCGGAGCGTCGGGACATCGCCGTAGCGGTCCATCGCGGTCTCCTGCTCGCGCGGGGAGCGGCCGAGGGGGTGCGCGAAGGACTCGTTTCCTTTCTGAAGCGGATGAGGAGTGAAAACGCGGAACGTTACGGATCGCAGCTCTATTCCCCGACCCAGGATTCCGCCCTCAAGGTTCCCGAGGTACCGCCTGTCTTTGCCGACGACGCGCCGAACGTGATGGGCTTCGAGGTCATCAACGCGGCTTTCGACGCGATCTTCGCCCGCAACAAGCGCGTCGTCGCCTTCGGCGAGGACCTGGGGTACCTCGGCGATGTCAACCAGGGCTTCCGGGGCCTGCAGGAGAAGTACGGTCCCTTCCGCGTCTCGGACACCGGTATCCGAGAGGCGACCATCGTCGGCCAGGCCATAGGCATGGCCATGCGCGGTCTCAGACCCATCGCGGAGATCCAGTACCTCGACTATCTGCTCTACGGACTCCAGATACTGTCCGACGACCTCGCGACCCTGCGATGGCGGACCGTGGGAGGTCAAAAGGCCCCGGTGATCATACGCACGCGTGGGCACCGTCTTGAGGGCATTTGGCACGCGGGATCGCTGATGGCGGGTATCCTGAACTTGATCCGCGGGATGTACCTGCTCGTACCCCGCGATTTTACCCGCGCAGCGGGCTTCTACAACACGATGCTGCGCTCGGACGAAAGCGCCATCATCGTCGAGGTCTTGAGCGGCTACCGCAGAAAGGAACGGTTCCCCGAAAACCTGGGCGATCTGACCGTCCCCCTCGGCGTCTGCGAGGTCGTGCGGGCGGGTACCGATCTGACCATCGTTACCTACGGCGCCATGGTCCGCATCGTGATGGAAGCGGCCGAGCGCTTGGCCGCCGTCAGCGCCGACATCGAGGTGATCGACGTGCAGTCCCTCCTGCCCTTCGACCTGGAAGGACGCATCGCGCAGTCCATCCACAAGACATCCCGCGTCCTCTTCGTCGACGAGGATGTTCCTGGAGGGGCGACCGCCTACATGATGCGGGAGGTCCTGGAAAGGCAGAACGCTTACGAGCTGCTGGATTCGCCGCCGCGTTGCCTCTCCTCGGCGCAACACCGCCCGGCCTACGGCTCGGACGGGGACTACTGGTCCAAACCCAACACGGAGACCGTCTTCGACGCGGTCTACGAGCTACTCCGGGAAGTCATGCCGGCCAAGTACCCGGCCCTGTACTGAGGAGGCAAGCATGTCCATAACCGTGAAAGCACCCCTGCTTGGTGAAGGCGTAAACGAGCTCACGGTCGGCCGATGGCTCATAGGGATCGGGACGAAGGTCGAGGAGAATACGCCGCTCGTGGAACTCGAGTCCGACAAGGCCGTGACCGAGCTCGCAAGCCCTGCGGCCGGCACCCTGCTCACGGTCCTCGTAGAGGAGGGCGAAGTGGTCCGGGTCGGAGAAGCGGTGGCCGTGATCGGTCGGCCAGGCGAGACCGCCGTCAAGAGACCCGCCGACTCCGTACCGGATGCCGCCGCAACCGGATCTAAGGGGACTTCGGCCGCCGGCTACGCGGACACCGGCACTCGGACTGCCAGCGCCGCCGGTGTGCGGGCCGAGAGAACGCCTCCTTTCATGGGAGCCAGCGGCGACGAAGGCGAACATGCGCTCTTCCTATCCCCCCTCGCGCGTAAGCTCTGCGCCTTGCATGAAGTGGATCCCAGGGGTGTCCGGGGAACCGGCCTCGGAGGGCGCATCATGAAACAGGACATTCTGGACTTCGTCGCCGCCAGGACGGTCGCCGCTCCCATGAGAGATCCGAAAACGGGCGAAGCCTCCTCGCCGGCCGGCGTGCTCAGGCCGCATTCCATAGCCCGCGCCCGCATCGCCGGGCGCATGGTGGAATCGATGCGCGCGTCCGCCCAGGTGCTCACGGTCATGGAAGCTGACCTGGGCGCGGTCATGGCCCACCGCAGGGCGAACAAGGAAGGCTACGCTCTGGAAGGGTTCCGGCTCACCCTTACGGCCTATTTTCTGGCGACGGCCGCGGCGGCACTGCGCCGACACCCGACGGTGAACTCGTCCTGGTCCGATGAAGGCCTCCTGATCCACCCGACCGTGGACATCGGCCTGGCCGTCTCCCTGGGTGAGGAAGGGCTCCTTGTCCCCGTCGTGCGGAATGCCGACACGCTGTCGCTCAAGGAACTCTCACGGGCGGTGGAAGACTTCGCGACGCGCTCCCGGTCGCGCAAGCTCACCCCCGACGAGGTCCGTGGCGGCACCTTCTCGCTCACGAACCACGGATCGAGTGGCTCGCTCTTCGCGACGCCCATTCTGGTCCAGGGCCAGGTCGGCATCCTCGGGGTCGGTATGGTCCAGAAGCGCGCGGTGGTCGTGGAGACGCCGGGAGGGGTCGACGCCATCGCCATACGGCCGATGGCCTACCTCTCCTTCGTCTTCGACCACCGGGTCATGGACGGAGAAGGGGCCGATCGCTTCCTCGCAGACGTGAAAGCCGGTCTGGAGGGGTGGAGATGAGGAGAGCCGGATTTTCTTGCTCACGTACGAAACGGCCGCAGGCTTGCTTCGTGCTGACGACCGCATCCCTGACGGCGCTCGCGGAGAGCGATTTCCTGCTCCTCGGATGGCCCAACTATGGTGACCCTGCCTGGCAAAAAAAGCGGGGGAATATCGTGATCCTGGATCAAATAGGACGATATACTCCTTTTAACAACCCCTCAAGACGCTTCTCATATTGTCTGCGAGTCGTAACAACGCGGTTTGTGCCGGGCGTAGCGATAGCGCAGAACCGTGGCGTACCCGAATCAGGTCATAGTGATTATTCGGCGCTTTTTATTGATAAATTATAATGATTTATTTGGGGACCTTATTTCCTTCTCATAGAATTCGATCCATTGATTGACTGTCATCTTGGATACTAATTCGGTAATTAATTCGTACGGTATTTCATCGTAATATTTGAATCTTATGCAACCCTTACCGGTATCAATTTTGTGTTTTACAATTATTCCATATTCATCAAGGAACCATTTTTTTTGATTCTGCATTGCCATAAATTCCCATATGATACAAAGTAATTGTTTTCTTATTCGCAGCAATATTGATGAACGGCAACGGTTCATCAGGATTACAGTGATAGCCAGTCGTGTACAGCGCATGCGGTACTACATACCCGAGCATCCTGTAATTGATTGTCTCCTGGAATCCTTTAGGCAGTCTCTTTATTATCGATTCTCTTAGCTTTTTAAAGTATTTGCTTTGTTCTTCTGGTACCTGTTCCATGTATTCATCGACTGTCATGGTTCCCTCCTTTATAAATGTTATAAAGTACTCAGGTTTCACGGAAGCGCTACCGGCTATAGCCGGTAGGGTCCTTTGACGGCTAAAGCTGACTGAAACTCCTCTGCTGCCTTGAAATCATCATCTGCAGTTCCTGTTTTCTGATTTTCAATATACTGACGTACCAATATCGGTCAAGATAGTTTTCTCCGCCACTAGTGTGAATACAGATGAAAAATTCAATAGGTCTCAGGGCGTCAGTAATCCGAAAGACGTTATACTGGTTCCACCTGGCTCTGGTTTCGAAATCGCTGAAACATGACTCGATTATTGTCGCCGAGGCGGTTTCTATGGTCGCTGGAGAACAGGCATGGCTAGAGTGCTCCGCCGTGAGGGTATCCAGGTGTTCGGGGCGGTCATGGTGAAAAGCGTGCGCGTCCTGGGATGCTCTCTCGGCCATCCTGGTGGCGTCGATGTGCTTGCTGCTTCTGGGCGTGCAAGACCGACTGGGAGTTGGGCATGGAACTGGGCTCCAAAGCGACGTATGGCCCGCTCGAACTGTTGCTGGCTCGCATCTGGACCGCGTCGGTCTACCTGCCACTGGCGGCGGAATTCGCGGTCGGTGACAGCGAACATCCTGTCGACACCGCGGGTCTTGGAAATGTCGAAGCGTCAGCCGACTGGACGGACCGGGCCTCCGACACGCGCGTCTTTACCTAGACGCTCCAGTCCGATGGATTGTCGATTGGCGACGCGTTTTTCGAGTAGACACGATAGTATGACGTTTCACTTCGTGCCGGTTTGCGCCTGTGGCCGTTTGCCGCTATCCTGTGCGCCATGAACGCACTCATCGTCTACGCACATCCCAACCCTTCCTCGTTCAACGCCGCCATGCGCGATGTCGCAATCGAGACGCTGGGCGAGGCCGGCCATTGCGTCGAGCAGTCCGACCTCTACGCCATGGATTTCGACCCGGTCCTGGGCGCGCGCGAGCTGCTGGGCGACCTGTGCGCCATCCAGGGCGAACTGGACAAGGTACGCCGGGCCGATCTCCTCTTGTTCCAGTTCCCCGACTGGTGGTACGGCATGCCCGCCATCATGAAAGGCTGGGTGGACCGCGTCTTTGCCTTCGGTTTCGCGTACGACGACGGGCACTTCCTCGAGAACGGTCTCCTCGCTGGCAGGAAGGCCATGATCGCCATGACCGTCGGGGCGCGCGAGGACTACTACAGGCAGGCTCCGCAGCGCGACCTGTTGCGGGTCCTGGAGCCGCTTCATTATGGTATCTTCCATTATTGCGGGCTCGGAGTACTGCCTCCGTGGATCGTCTACGGCCCCGGCCTCATGGATGCCGGCGAGCGGGAGGTCGCGCTGAAGGGGTACCGGGAGCGCTTGCGGAACGTTCGAAGCATGGAGCCGATGCTGTTCTGCTGAATATTCGACAGCCTTGTTCATTCCTTATTGGAAAAGTCGGTTTATCGATAAATTATTACTAAAATATAATCACTATTGACGATGCCCGGTCAACAGTTCTATAGTTTGTTTCGATTCCGATTAAGGAGGAACTCATGATTCGAAGGAATTCATTGGTAGCCATCGCGGCGCTCGCGATGCTCCCGTCCATGCTCTTCGCGCAGACCTTTACGCTCAAGCTGGCGCATCTCAACGCCCAGACCCCGTTCGAAGTGGCGTCAGGCGCGATGGCCGCCGTCTTCAAGAGCGAAGTAGAAGCCAACTCCAACGGCCGTATCAAGGTAGAGCTGTATCCCAACGGCGTACTCGGCAACGAGTCCAACACCCTCATCCAGGTCAAATCGGGCGTCGTCCAGTCGTACATATCGTCGTCGGGCGGCATGTCGCCGTTCTACCCACTCATCGACGTGACTAACCTCCCGTTCGCGTTCTCGAGCTACAACGTCGGCTACAAGGTCTATGACGGCCAGTTCGGCAAGGAATTCGCCGCCGACATCGAGGCCAAGGCCGGCTTCAAGGTGCTCGGCTTCGGCGAGTCCGGCGGATTCTTCGCCATCACCAACGGCAAGCGCCCCATCAAGTCACCCGCCGACATGAAGGGCATAAAGCTCCGCGCCATGTCGCCCCTCCACCAGGCCATAGCCAAGTCGCTCGGCGCCTCGGCTATAACCATCGCCTGGGCCGAGGTCTACACCTCGCTGCAGACCGGCGTCGTCGACGGGCAGATGAACCCCATATCCATCATCACGATGGCCAAGTTCCAGGAAGTCCAGAAGTACATCACGCTGAGCAACCACCTCTATGCCCCGTATGTCTGGGTCATCAATCCAAAGTTCTACAACGACCTGCCAGCCGACCTTCAGGCCGTCGTCTCCGACGCCGCCCGCACGGCCATCGTCGCCGGCCGCGGACTGTCCCGCATCATCGACGCCACCGACAAGGGCTTGCCCACCCTCGCGGCCAAGATGGAGGTCTACGTTCCCACCGTCGCCGAGACAAAGCTGTTCCGCGACCTTTCGATCCCCGCCGCACGCGACTTCATCATAGAGAAGAACCCGAAGGACGGCGAAGCGTGGGTCAACAAGTTCTTCGCCGCCATCTCCCAGGCTGAGAAGGAACTCGCTGCGACCAAGTAGTCGCCCTGTATCCAGACCTTTGATTGCGAGGACGGCGTCCGCATGTCGGATGCCGTCCTTGGCACGTAAAGGCATTGCCGGCTTCGGCTGGTACTGTACGCGAAAGGAACTCTGATGAGTGAAGAGAAAAGCCGCGCTGTGGCCACACTTGAAAGAGCCTCCGATGTCATCGACAAGATAGGCAGCATCCTGTGCGCCGGCCTGTTCGGCTCCATGACCATCGTTGTCATCGTGGGGGTATTCTTCCGCTATGTGCTCAATGCCCCGCTGAGCTGGACCGAGGAAGTAAGCCGCTACCTGATGATATGGGGCGCCTCGGTGGGGATCAGCCTTGGCGTACGGGCCGAGGAGCACGTCGGCCTGACCGTCATCCTCGACGCGATAAAGTCGCGGCCGATACGCATGGTTTTCCATACTGTCATATTCGTCATGGTGCTTGCTTTCATAGGGGTCATGTTCTATTACTCGCTGGCAATGACCAGGGACGGCAAGTTCATGCAGACGCAGTCTTTGGACCTGTCGATGGTCTTGCCGTTCGCGGCGGTTCCTGCCGCGATGGCGCTGGCCGCCATCCAGCTTGTCATCATGTACCTGCTCAAGCTCGCCCGGGGCGACGACAAGCCCCACGGCATGACCATCATCGACATCTAAAGAGGAGGGAACCGTGTTCGTATCCGTTGCCATTATTTTTTTCGCCCTCCTCGTGCTCGGCGTACCGATTGGTTTCACGCTGGGGCTCGCGGGGCTCTCCGGCCTGTACCTCATGGGTTCGGGCGTCAGCCTCTTCTCCATGGCGCCGCTGCAGTACTTCTCCGGCCTCAACATGTTCACGCTGATGGCCATGCCGTTCTTCATCTTCGCGGGCGAACTGATGAACAGGGGCGGCATCACCGCGCGTCTCGTCCATTTTTCCAAGATACTGGCGGGCAATGTCCGGGGCGGACTGGCCCACGCCAACATCATAGCCAGCATATTCTTCGCCGGCATGACCGGCGCCGCCGTTTCGGACACGGCCGCGATCGGCACGATGCTGATACCGGCCATGGTCGACGACGGCTATGACGCCGACTTCTCGGCCGCGGTCACCGCCGCGTCGTCCATCATCGGGCCGACCATACCGCCGTCTAACATGATGGTCATCTACGGCTCCCTGATGAACGTGTCCATAGCCGGACTGTTCGCGGCGGGATTCCTGCCCGGTTTGACGCTGGCCGCCCTGCTCATGCTGATGACGGCGTTCATCTCGTCAAAGCGGGGTTATCCAAAAGGACTCAAGACCACCTTCAAGGAGAAGCTGGTCGGCTTCAAGGACGCGATCATACCGCTCCTGATGCCGGTGATCATCCTGGGAGGCATCCTCTCCGGCGTCTTCACTCCGACGGAGGCCGCCGCGATCGCCGTGCTCTACGCCCTGGTCATAGGCTTCTTCGTGCTCAAGACGCTGACCGTGGGGGATCTGGCCCCGATGCTCATCAAGACAGCCAGGATCACCGGCGTCGTCTTCCTTATCATAGGAGCCGCGGGCATCCTGAGCTGGGTACTGGCCATCAACCAGGTGCCGCAAGCCATCGCGGCCTTCCTCCTGGCTACCACCGGCAACCCCAAGCTGATACTCCTCATGATCCTCATCCTTATGCTCATCGTCGGCATGTTCATGGACATCGCCGCCGCCCTGATAATACTGGGGCCTATACTGCACCCGATAGCGGTCGGCATCGGTATGGATCCGATACACTTCGGCATCGTGATGGTGCTGTCGCTGAACATAGCACTGATGACGCCGCCGGTCGGCGCCTGCCTTTTCGTCGCCTGCTCGATTTCCAGGATATCGCTGGCGCAACTGTCCAAGGCGATCTGGCCGTACATCGTCATGGAAGTCGTGGCCTTGTTCCTGGTCGCGTACATTCCCGAGATATCGCTGCTCCTGCCGAGGCTGCTCGGTTTCTGATGCCAGCGGTCCCCGGTTTTCACGGAAAGAGGATCGCAACCGCGGTCCTCTTTCCTGTTGCATCGATCAGTTCCGAGCGGTCCGGATTGCCTGATTATGTAATGTAAAATATAACATAATAATATAACTGATTGAATCATTCTGATATTTTTTCATTAATACAGAAAAAGCTTGACGCCGCTTGAGCGCTACCCTAAACTCAACCCAGTGATTCTCCTTGTCGTATCCTCAGGATCGTACGAACAGAAATATTATTGGTTTTATCGATAGATAATACTTGGCTGCGTTCGCCCAGGGAGGTTCCCGGAGACCGAGAGACCATCCATCTCAGATGCTCGTTTGAAAACCATGGAAATGCGCGCGTCGCGCGCAGGAAAGCTTCTACACCCTTTTCAGTTTTCGGGAGGCATGTGTATGAGGAATCGGTATTTTCTAGTCGTATCGGCGCTGGTGCTGATAGGCTTGCTGTTCGCCGGCTGCGGAGCTCCGGAAGCCAAGGTGATAAAGATCGCCACCCAGAGCCCGCTTTCCGGCGGCATGTCGGCTGTAGGCACCGACATCAAGAACGGCGCGCAGCTGGCTCTTGAGCAGCTGTCGGGTCCCCTCGTCGCGATGGGCTTCAAGGTGGAGCTCGCGGCGTTCGATGACCAGGGCAACCCTGACACCGGCGTCGCGAACGCCAAGAGCATCGTCTCCGACCCGGCCATCCTCGCGATCGTCGGCCACTATAACTCAGGCGTGCAGATTCCGTCGTCGGAAGAATACCACGCAGCTGGCCTGGCCAACGTGTCGCCCGCCAACACCAACCCCAAGGTCACCGAACGCGGTTACATCGAAGTCAGCCGCATCTGCGGCCGCGACGACGTACAGGGCTCGGTCGGCGCGCAGTTCGCCATGAGCAAGGGCATCAAGAGCGCCTACGTGCTGCACGACAAGACCGCGTACGGCCAGGGCATCGCCGAGTACTTCAAGCGCGAGTCGGAGAAGCTCGGCATCAAGGTGCTCGGCTTCGCCGGCACCGAAGAGAAGGCCAACTTCGATTCGATACTGTCCCCGATACTCGCGTCCAAGCCGGAAGTCATCTATTTCGGCGGCATGTTCGACCAGGCAGCCGTCCTGTACAAGCAGGCCCGCCAGAAGGGCTACATGGGAATGTTCCTGTCTGACGACGGCTTCGATTCATCGGACGCCGCCAAGATAGGCGGAGCGGCCCTCCTCGAAGGCGCCGGAACGTATTACTCGACGGTAGCCGGACCGGCTTCCGCGTACCCAGGCACCGCCAAGTTCCAGGCCGACTTCAAGGCCAAGTTCGGTGGAGAGCCCCAGCCTTTCGCCGCCCAGTCCTATGACAGCGCCGCGATCGCCCTCAAGGCCATCGAGAACGCCGCCATCGCGGCTGGCAAGAAGATCCCCGCTCGCGCCGACGTTACCAAGGCCGTCCGCGCCCTCAAGGATTTCCCCGGAATCACCGGAACCTTCACCTTCAATGCCAAGGGCGATCTGGCCAAGGCGAAATACTTCATCATCCAGGTAACGTCAGGCGATGCGGCCCAGTGGTCGCAGAACAAGATAGACAAGATCCTGGACATCGCCCCGCCGCAGTAATCCACCGGATTATTCTACACTTCCTCGCCCCCGGACAACGGGGGCGAGGTTCATCATGGAGGTACTATGCGGCGATTGATCAAATCGGCTGGCTTGCGCGAAATCCTTCTTCCGCTCGGCAGGATGGCCGTGTTCGTCCTGGGCGCCGGCGCTGATGTCGACTATCATGATAGTCCTGGCGCTGCTGTGCCGCGGCTCCGGTGCCGACAAGCTCCTTTTGTCGAACCAGAACGTCAACATCGTGTTCTACACGTTGGCCAACCTTCCCCAGGTCCTGATCGACGGAGTGACGCTCGGATTCGTGTACGCCGCCATCGCCCTGGGTTACACCATGGTCTACGGTGTCCTCGAATTCATCAATTTCGCCCACAGCGAGATATTCGCCATCGGCGCATTCGCCGGCGTCGAATTCCTCATCATCATGGAAAAGATTGGCCTTCTCGCTGGTTCCGGGACCTACGGACCATATCTTTACCTGACCCTGGCGCTGGCAGTCGGGATGCTCGCCTCCGGCGGGGTGGCCGTGCTTATAGAACGCACAGCCTACCGCCCCCTCCGTGACGCCCCGAGGCTCGTGCCGCTGATTTCCGCCATCGGCGTTTCCTTCGCGTTGCAGGACATCATCCGTCTCGCCGAAAGCCTGACGACGGGTCAGTTCTACCGCGTCATACCGACGTTCGGCAACTTCGACGACCACATACTCCTGTTCACGATCAAGACAGCCACTGCGCCGATCATGGTCGACATCCAGGTCAAATCGGTCATCGTCATAGCCGCCGCCGTGATGATGCTCGTCGGCCTCAACTACATCGTCAACGCCACCAGGATAGGCAAGGCCATCCGGTCGGTGGCCCAGGACCGCAATACCGCGGCCATCATGGGCATCGGCGTCAACGGCATCATCGCCTTTACTTTCCTCATCGGAGGCGCACTCGGCGGAGCCGCCGGCGTGCTGTACGCCCTCAAGTTCACCCGCATCGACCCGTTCGTCGGCTTCATGCCCGGCATGAAGGCCTTCACCGCGGCGGTTCTCGGAGGCATCGGCAACCTGACCGGCGCCCTGCTTGGCGGCATCGTACTCGGCATGCTCGAGAGCTTTGCCGGAGCGTACCTGGGAACATTCACCATGGGAAATTTCGGATCGGAATACAAGGACATAATCGCGTTCCTGATCCTGATCATCGTGATCGTTTTCCGTCCGTCAGGACTGCTCGGCGAGCAGATCTCGCAGAAAGCCTAGGAGGTCGCGATGAAAATCAAGATACGTGAAACCCTCCGGACTGCGGCGGAGTACCTGAACCGCGGCAAGGCCCCCTATTTCCTGTCGATCGGCCTGACCGTTCTCGGCTTCGTGCTCGTCTACCTTAGCCCGCGTTCCATTCCCGCCTTCCTCGTGTTCGCGGCGGCGGCCGGACTGCCGTATTTCCTGTCGATCAAGAAGACTGTCAAGCTCGCGCTCGCGGTGCTGGTAGCTATAATCCTGGTGCCGATACTCGGGGCGCGCAACATATTCTACCTGGAAGTAATTTTCCAGATAGCGGTGTTCTCGGCGCTGGCGTTGGGCCTGAACATCGTCGTGGGATTTTCCGGGCTGCTCAATTTCGGATACATGGCGTTTTATGCTGTAGGCGCTTACCTGTGGGCTTTCTTCGGCTCGCAGCAGCCCTTCCTCCTCCACGCCATCCCCGGCACGGCGCCGATAGGCACGCAGTTCTTCATGGCCGCCGACTGGTTCTATCTTTTCATCTTCCTGGGCATCATAGTCGCGGCAATCGTCGGGCTGATCCTCGGGCTTCCCGTGCTGCGGGTGCGCGGCGACTACCTGGCCATAATCACGCTTGGCTTCGGGGAGATAGTCCGCCAGCTCGCCAACAACCTGGACAAGCCCCTCAACCTGACCAACGGCCCGCAAGGCATTACGCCCATCCAGAGGCCGACCCTGCCTGACGGGGTGATACGGTTCTTCAACGGCATCTTCGAGCCATTGGTGGGGCGGCCAGTCACGGTCAACCAGTTTTACAATATTCTTTTTTATCTCATTGCCTTGGTCGTGGTGATAGCCGCCGTCGTGATCACCTACCGGCTCGACGACTCCAAGGTCGGGCGCGCGTGGACAGCTATCCGCGAGGACGAGCTGGCCGCCACGGCTATGGGTATTCCCGCCAACAAGCTCAAGCTCGGCGCCTTCGCCGTGGGAGCCTCCTTCGCAGGCGCCATGGGCGTGCTTTTCGCCGCAAGCCGCACCTTTGTAAGCCCGGAGTCGTTCACCTTCCTGCAGTCGGTCGGCGTACTGACCATGGTCATCCTTGGCGGCATAGGAAGCATACCGGGCGTCATCATCGGCGCGTCGGTGGTCATCATCCTCAACCTGCAGGTGCTCCAGAGTTTCTCGCTGTTCCTGTCGCGGCTGAGGCAGAGCGACGCCTACATCCCCATCATCAACTTCTACTGGCGGGACCTGTCCAACCAGCTCGATCCATCCAAGTACCAGCGCCTGGTTTTCGGCATCATCCTCATTTTGATGATGATCTACCGTCCGGCCGGCATCCTCCCGGCCGCCAGGCGCAAGCGGGAACTCAAGATCGCCAAGCTGGACGAGAATCCCGTCGATGATGTCAACGGGACAGGGACGCCGGGCAGCGGTAAGCCGGCGCCGTCCGCGAAGGAGGACAACCATGCCTGATCCAGTCGACATCCTCGCGACGACCAACGTCGTCAAACGCTTCGGCGGCCTGACGGCTGTCAACAAGATGAGCTTTTCAATCAGGCAGGGATGCATCTACAGCATCATAGGCCCGAACGGAGCCGGCAAGACGACCTTCTTCAACGCCATCTCCGGGCTCTACAAACCGGAGGAAGGGTCGATACTTTTCGACGGGCACCGCATCGAGGGGATGCCGCCGGAGAAGATAACGGCCCTGCACATGGCCAGGACCTTCCAGAACATACGCCTGTTCGGCAGCATGACCGTCGTGGAGAACATCCTCGTCGGCGCATATACGCGGCTCAAGCAGAGTTCCATCCAGGCGGTGCTCCGCACCCGCTCTTTCATCGAGGAAGAGAAAAAAGCGGAATCAAGGGCAGAAGAGCTGATGGAATACGTGGGTCTTCACGACGTCGGGAACGAGCTCGCCGCGAGCCTTCCGTATGGCGCCCAGCGCCGCGTCGAGATCGCCAGGGCGCTGGCATCGGAACCCAGGCTTCTTCTTCTTGACGAGCCGACGGCCGGCATGAACCCGTCGGAAAGCGCCGATGCCCTGCAGCTCTTCAGGCGGTTGCGAGACGACCTTGGCATCACTATCCTCCTCATCGAGCACGACATGAAGGTCGTCATGAACGTGTCCGAAAGGATCACGGTGATGGACTACGGCGAGAAGATCGCCGAGGGAACGCCCAAGGAAATCGCGGCCAATCCGCGCGTCATCGAAGCCTACCTGGGGCGGGGCGCCGCCGCCGCCATGACGGCCTGAAGGAGTACGTGATGAGCCTACTGGAACTGGAAGACATACACAGCTACTACGGCAATATTCATGCGCTCAAGGGTGTCTCGCTGACCGTGGAGGAAGGCGAGATAGTCAGCCTCATCGGCGCCAACGGCGCCGGCAAGACGACGACGCTGCGCTCCATATCGGGCCTCCTGCATCCGCGCAAGGGCAAGGTGATGTTCCGCGGCAAGGATGTGACCAGGCTGGCGCCGAACCTCATCCACAAGGAAGGCCTTGGCCTTGTCCCGGAGGGCCGCGGCATTTTTCCGCGGCTGACCGTACTCGAGAATCTGGAGATGGGAGCCTTCCTGGTCAAGGACAAGGCCGAGATAGCCCGGGGTATCGAACAGGCATTCACGCTTTTTCCGCGGCTCAGGGAAAGGGCGGAACAGAAAGGCGGAACGCTGTCGGGAGGGGAGCAGCAGATGCTCGCCACCGCCCGCGGCCTGATGTCCACCCCGTCCATTCTTCTGATGGACGAGCCGTCGATGGGTCTGGCGCCGGTTCTCGTCGACCAGATATTCGACGTGATCAAGGAACTCAACGCCAAGGGTACGACGATCCTGCTCGTCGAGCAGAACGCGCTGATGGCGCTGTCGATAGCGAACCGCGCCTACGTCCTGCAGACCGGCACCATCGTCCTGTCAGGCGCCGCCTCTGACGTGGCCAAGGACGAGAATGTCCGCAAGGCGTACCTGGGCATTTAGTAGTGCTGTTGTAGAAACGCAAAAGGCCGCCGGGAAAGTCCGGCGGCCTTTTGCTATGACCTGCGCTTTGTGAAGCCCATGATGAGTCCAAGCGCGACAGACCAGAGGGCGGCCAGCCCTATCTGGTATTCCAGTGGCAAGGCGAAGGTCACCGTATGCGCGGGCAGCCAGAACCATGCCAGCGTCGCGAGGCTCTTTTCCAGTCCGCCGTAGCCTTTGGTTCCGGCTATGATGTTGTCGCTCGTCCGGTGCAGCACCATCAGCAGCGGGCCGAACATCGAGTTTGTCAGGATGGACAGCGACAGCGCGCGGAGTATCGTGATCTCCTCGCAGGCACCAGGCAGGAAACCCCTGTCGACAAGCGCGCCCAGGAAGCCCTTGAAGCCGGTGAACGAATACTTGACCAGTATGCCGAGGGCTCCCCAGACCAGCGCCTTGGCGAGCCAGACGAGTACCTTGCCTGACGGGCGACGCTTCGCCGCCACGATGCCGAGAGCCTCGCCCGCGCTTCCCAGCAGGGCAAACTGGATGAATGCCGACAACAGCACGTTGTCGGAGACCCATGAAACGTACCAAGCCATAGTTTTCTCCTTGAGCGGCTGAGTATATACGACTCGATGCCGGTTCAGCGAGGCTTGAAAAGAAGAAGGATCGAGGCTCCCGGTCCCGGTTCCCTGATAAGGCGGCCGCCTATCTGGTCGACGAGGCTCTTCACTATGTCCATGCCGACGCCCGGCCTCCTGTCGGTCGCAGGCGAGGCAGGGAACCCGGGCCCGTCGTCGGCTATCCTGATGAAGGCTTCGCCGTTAAGCATTCCCGTTTCCACGGTCAGCGTGCCTTCCGCGCGGGAACTGAAAGCGTGCTTTATCGAGTTGGTGACAAGTTCCGAGACTATGAGGCCGCAGGGTATTGCGACGCTGAGGTCGAGCCTGAGGCTCTCCAGCCGATACTGCGTCGTTATACTGAGCTTGGCGGCCGAAATCATCTGGTCGGTCACGCGGGGCAGGTAACCGGCCATGTCTATGCCCGAGAAGTCGCCCGTCCTGTATATCTCCTCGTGGACCTGAGCCATTGCGAAAATGCTGTCCTGGCTTTCCTGGAGCAGGCTTCTTGCCTCAGTGCTGCTCGTTGAGGATGACTTGAGATAGAGGAGGCTGAGCACTATCTGAAGGTTGTTCTTGACCCGGTGGTGCACTTCCTTGAGGAGTGCCTCGAGTTCGAGCTGCCGCCGTTCGAGCAAGGCTGTCCGCTCTGCCACCTCGTCCTCGAGGTGTTCGTAGAGGTCGGCGTTGCGCAGCACGAGCGCAAGGATCGAAGAAAGCCGCTCGAGCGTGTCCATGGCCTTCTGCAGGGTCTCGTCGTCAAGCAGGTCCAGGAGAAAAATGCCGCCCACGCGCTTGCTTCCGTAGGCAAGCGGCAGAATCAGGGCGGATGTAACGCCAAGGCGTCCGAGAAGCGCGGCGTCTGTCCCCCGATCCGCCGCGGCAAGCATGGTGGCGCCCGAGACGGGATGCGACCGCTCGATCAGGTCATGGAAAGCCGGGCTTTCCGCCACGCATTTCCGTCGTTCGGGATAAACTGACCTGATCACATGCCGGGAGCTGCCCGCGGTTTCCACGTGCGAGACGACGACGACGGTCTTCGCGCCTACCAAGCTGCGGAGCTCCTCGGCGATGAAGTCGCTGGCTTGCCGCGAGTTGTCCGAGAACGTCAGGAGCCGTTCCACGAGGTCCGACAGGAGTATGCCGAAGGCTTGGCCTTCACGTGTCTCGTCGGGTGCGCTAGCGGTCATCGGTGGCCTCGAGGAGGGCGGAGCGAATGGCGGCTTCCAGCCATTCGGTGCCTGCGGACTCGACGCGCAGCCCGAGTCCGAGGTAGTCGGAAGCGGCCGCGAAAACCTCGGGTCCGGGCCGCGGAGCGCCGGTGTCCAGGTACACGAGCTCCCTCATGTTCTCGCGCATGAACATACGGGCGAGTTTCCTGTCCCCGAAACCAAGCGATAGCTTGAACACTTCCTCCCACCGTGCCGTCCATTCGGGCATCAGGAAGAACGAGCCGGCTTTCTGGAGTTCGCGGTAGCGGTCAGCGCCGAGGCATATCTCGCAGCAGTTCACCCCCTTCGTGCGGGAGCAGCCGGGCCGCTGCCCGAATTCCAGCATGTGCGGCGAGCAGTCTCCGTACAGGATGACGACGGGCGTTCCTTCGGGAGGCAGCGCATCGGAAATGCGCCTGTCGAGCGCCGCAGGGTCCATGTGCAGCATGGAGTCGAAGAATACCGGCTGGAAACGGTTCCGCAAATCCGGATTCAATGACCGGAATTCCGCAATGAAGATGCCGCATGCCAGCAGCGCGATACGGTCAGGCATGCGCCGCGCCAATCGCGATGGCCGCGTCCATGATGGCGGCGATGGTCGGCTCTTCGGTATCCCAGGGTATGTCGGCGGCGGTGCTGACAAGCGCGAAACGAGGGTCTTCTGCCCTGTCTATCAGCAGCTGCCGCACGGAGGCAAAAACGTCGGCAGCCTTCTTGCGGCTCATCCCGGGGCCAGTCGGTCCCGTGACGATGAGGCGTTCGGGTCCGATGGTGGCGCGCGCGAGCGCTGGATCGTCGTGCTCGTCGATGACGAAGCCAATCACGTTGGGAAGCGCCGTATAATGGTTCAGGCTGGCGGCGAGAGGATTCGCGCCATGGTGGAAGACGACAGGCCCGGGAATCCGCCCGAAGGCGCTGGCCAGGGTCGGGAGCAGCGGTTTGCGGATAAGGCTGTCCATCATGATGGCCGGATTGGCGAACATCACCGGAACGACGACAAAGGCCGCGCCTGCATCGAAGTATGCCGTAGCCAGATCGACGAAATGCTCTTCCGCCAGAGCCAGCCAGATCGCCGCCGCTTCGGCGTCGAAAAGCAGCAGTTCGAGCCACGCGTCAATCCCGAGAAGCATCGCGGGCAGGTCGGTCGGCGCGGTGATGATCGCCGCAACCGGCCTGGAACTCCCGAACTCCCCTGACAGCCGCCTGACGCTCTCGACCAGGAACGACAGGGATTGTCGCGAAAGGGGGGCTGGATGTGGTGGCGGGCCGGCGGTACCGCCGTTCCCGGCTGTCATCGGTTTGCGAACGTTGGGAGGAGAGTACGGCGGCCATATCATCGGCGCTCCGTAGGCCTCGGCTTCCAGCGCCAGGGCGAACGGCCCGAATACCATATCCGGGTCGAAGCGTCGTACTGCCGCCTTCTGGCCTTCGAGGTACAGCTCCGGATGGCGGTAGTACCGTTCGGGGTTCGATCCGGTCATCCTGCAACCGTAGAGCGAAAGCACCGGAGCGACGGCGCGCCTGTCAGCGAAACGACCGGCGAGCGTCTCGCCTATCCGCTCCATCGGGGTCATGGCGACGGCCCCTCTCCGTAGACCAACCGTTCGAAGAGGTCGGGGGCCTCCATGGCCGTCCTGGCCGTGCCGTCGCCGCCTGTTTCTGTGACCAGTCCGGGGCGCATCACGAAGACGGCGCCTCCGACGGCCAGCTTGACGCGGCTGCCGAGCCCCCTTTTGTCGATTTCGTCGCGCACCCTGGCAATGTTGCGGGCGTTCGTCAGCATCATTGCCGAAACGCCGATGATGCAGGCTCCCGATTCTTCGGCCCTGTCGACGAAGGTCGGCGCCAGAACGTCGTTGCCGAGGTCGACGATGGTCCAGCCGGCTATCTGCAGGAAGGTGCCGAGCATGCGCCTGCCGAGAGCGTGGTAATCATCCTCCGCGTTGCCGATGACCGCGACACCGCGCTTGTTGAGCCTGGAAGCCGCTCCCTCCGTCGACGACTCGAGCCGGGCAAGGAGATCCTCGGCTATCTTGCCCGCTACGTAGCCCTGGGCAAGCGAAATGTGGTCCATGGAGAAGCGTTCGCCGACCAGTCGCAGCACCGGATCGAGCAGGTCCTCGATGGTGGCCGGGAAACCGAACTCGTCGCTCGATACGCCGAGCATCGACCCGGCCCCGCTCCGGTCGGCCCTCAGTATCGAGTCGTACAACCTTTTCTGCAAAACGGCTGCATCGGGTATCACGGCATTGCGCTCCTGTGGATAGTCTAGGTCGGGCCGGGCCGGGGGTCAAGGATAGGGCTGCGAGCAGGCAGGAACGCGCCTCCTACGGGAAGACCTGGGCAAGGATGTCGGGGCGGTTGGACGTTATGAAGTCTACGCCGAGCGCCGCGAGCTCCCGCATCCTCGCCTCGTCGTCCACCGTCCAGGCGCCCACGCCTAGCCCCTTGCTGCGCAGGGCATCGTAGAGAGGCTTGCCAAGGTATTTCTCGCTGACCCCTGCGCAGTCCGCTCCCAGTGCCGCGATATCGTCCGCCACGGCGCCCGGCCCGGCAACGCCGAACGCGGCGAGGTATTGCTGGCCTATCAAGGCGCAGGTCCTCAGCCCTGGCTCGATCTCGGCGATGGAGCTGAGCGACGGGAAATCGAACGACAGCACGGTGGTATGCTCGACATATCGGTATAGCCTCAGGACTCGCGCAAGCTCCGCCTCGATGCCATCGTATCGCGAGCCGTCCTTGCGTACCTTTATTTCCACCTGCAGGTCCACCGTCCTGTCGGTAACCGCCAGAACGAGCCGGAGGACCTCCTCGAAAGCGGGGATCTCCTGACGCTCGAACACGGCTCCGAAGAAGCGCGCGGTAGCATCGAAGCTCTTAAGCGAGGCGAGGTCATAGTCCGATACCGATCCCGACTGGTTCGTGGTCCTCGCCAGGACCGGATCGTGGATGACCACCAGATATCCGTCCCGGCTCATATGGATGTCCAGTTCAAGGGCATCCGCCCTGTTCGCCAGGCCGATGCGGAAAGCGGCGAGTGTGTTCTCAGGCGCGAGCCCGGCTCCGCCGCGGTGGGCGACACGCAGGATCCGGCGGGTCGGGACTTGGCGTGGCTCGGCGATGGGTCTGGCCGACGCGCAGGCCGCTGCCGCCACTATGGACGCGACGGCGACCGCTGTCGCGATCCCCGGAAACCATGACGGCTTCCGGGGATGCAGGCCGTTATTTGAATGTATCGTTGTATTCTTTCGTGAGGTCGGCGGCCGTCTCGGCCATGACTTTGGTCGGGTCCATGCCTCCGACGAGCAACTTCTCGACCATTTGCCGAAGGATTTCAGTGCCCTTGCCCAGCGATATGACGCTGGCCTGGGGCCTCGTGAACTTGAGCTGGTCGAGCGCTACCTTCCTCTCGGGATATTTGGCGAAATACGCGACCGTATCGGGATGGTTCATCGACGAGGTACTGACCGGCATGTAGCCGGTAGTCTGCACGATGTACGATATGCTTGCCGCATCGGTCATGTACTTCAGGAACTCCCAGGCCGCGGCCTGGCGAGCCTTGTCGGTGCTGGTCATCGCGAGTACCGCTCCCCCGACAGGGACGAGGTTCTTGACCTGACCCGGCATGAAGGCGGCGCTCACCTTGAACGTGGCGCGGCTGAACAGGTTGCCCATGCTTCCTGTAGAACCGAACACCATGCCGACCCGCTTGTTGAGGAACTCGGTATGGGGATCGAGGCTCCCGATGGCGGTCTTGTCCTTGAACACCATATCCTGCCACAGCGTTGCCGCCTTGACGGCCGGCGCCTCGCTCAGGTGAACGCCAAATTTGTCATCGGATACGAGACCGCCGTACGCGTATACCGCGCCCTGGAAATACCAGTGGGCGGTCGTGGTGCTCAAGGTGAACGCCGAGCCAAAACGTGTCGATTCGCCTCCTGTGACGACTGTGAGCTTGCGGCTGAAATCCCGGAATTCATCCCAGGTCTTCGGGGCGCGGTCAGGGAGTCCGGCTTCCCTGAACATGTCGGCATTGTAATAGAGAAGGGGAGTGCTGCGCATGAACGGGACGGCGTACAGCTTGCCGTCGTAGTAGCCGTCCTGGAGCAGGCCCGGTATGTAATCGGCCAGCTTGAAGCCCGACTTGTCTTTCGACGCGAGGGCATCGAGAGGCGCGAGCGCTCCGTCCTTGGCGAACAGCACGACGAAGGGCGAGTCGAGGAGGACGACATCGGGAACGGTTCCCGCGGCCAGTCCGGCCAGCAGTTTCTGGATCAGGTCGGCGTAGGTGCCTTGGAACTGTGACTCCACGATCACTCTGTTCTGGGCCGCGTTGAATCGCTTGACCAGTTCTTCCTGCGCGTCTCCCGCGACGCCGGTGAGGCTGCGCCAGTAGATGATCTTGACCGGACCCTGCGCGGTTTCCTCTTTGGTGCCATTTGCCCGGAGCGCGGGCTGCATGGCAAGGAGCAGCGCGATCGCCACTAACCAGGAATACCTTGCGACCTTCATTGCATCACCTCCACGGAACATGACGAAATGGATGCCCTACGGACATCCGGGGATACGGCCAATTCCATTCGGGCGCCGGCCTCCGTCAACCCTTGACCGCGCCGCTCGCGATTCCTTCTATCAACTGCTTCTGGGCTATGAAAAAAATGACCAGGACCGGTACGAGCACGAATATTGACGCGGCCATGAGGTGCTCCGGACCGATTTCGTATTCAGCCTGCCTAAGCATCGCGAGCCCGACCGGCAGGGTCCTCATGTTCTGGGTATTCGTGATGATGAGCGGCCACAGGTAGCTGTTCCACTTGGAGATGAAGAGGTAGAGGGTCAGCGTACCCACGACCGGCCGTGCCAGGGGCAGCGCGATATGGAACAGTATCCTGACATGTCCTAGTCCATCGATCTCGGCGGCGTCGTAGAGCGATTCCGGGATGGTCAGGAAATACTGGCGCAGGAGGAAGGCCCCGAACACGCTCGAGACGTGGGGTATCACGATGCCCTGGTAGGTATTGATCCAGCCAAGATGCTTCAAGACCACGTAATTGGGAATCAGCGCGACCTGGCCGGGTATCATCATCGCGGCGAGCAGCACCATGAACAACGCTTCCCGGTAGCGGAATTTAATGCGGGCGAAGGCATACGCGGAAAGGGCGGCAATCGACACCTCGAGGAACACGCCCGTCGAGGCGGTGATGATGCTGTTGAAATAGAAGCGTCCGAACGGGGCGGATTTCCACGCGGTGGCGAAGTTGTCCCACCGTATCCTCTCCGGCCACCAGACTGGGGGGAAGAGGTGGACTTCCGCCGGGCTCTTTATCGCTGTCGACAGCATCCACAGGAACGGGAGCCCGATGACCAGGCTCGCGACGATGAGCGCGCCATGCGTCAGCATGCGGCCGATCAAACGTGAACCTGAAAGATCCCCTGAACGGATCGCCACCGGCGGCCTCCTAGTAGTGGACCCATCTGCGGGCCAGACGGGTCTGTATAAGGGTGATCGTCATGATCAACACGAACAGCACGAGCGCCAGCGCCGATGCGTACCCGGTCTTGAACCACTGGAACGCGTTCTGGTAGATGTAGTAGACGATGACGTTCGTGCTGTTCATCGGCCCGCCGTCCGTCATGATCGCGATGACGTCGAATGCCTTCAATGAACCTATGACTGACACGATGGTCAGGAAGAAGGTCGTCGGTGACAGGAGCGGGAAGGTGATGCGCCAGAAACACGCCCATGGAGTCGCGCCGTCGACCTTCGCCGCGTCGTACAGTTCCGTCGGGATGTTGTTCAGGCCTGCCATGAATATGACCATGTCGTAGCCGACGCCGCTCCATATCACCACGATGATGATGGCGGGCAACGCCCAGCCTACATCGCCGAGCCAGTTGGGCGAGCGCAGCCCCACCGCGTTGATGAAAACACGCAACAGGCCGAAATTGGGATCGAATATCCAGCCCCAGACCATCGCGACGGCGACGCTTGTGGTGAAGGTCGGGGAGAAAAGCACCGCGCGATACGAATCCTTGGCGCGGATCTTGCGGTTGAGGAGCACCGCCAGGCCCAGTGCCATGGCAAGCTTAACGAATACGGTACTCGCCGCAAGCACCAGGGTGTTGCGCAGGACCTGCCAGAAGACAGGATCGTTGGCCATGTTCACATAGTTCATCGCGCCGATGAACGTCTTCCGGGGCGCTATCATGTTCCATTTGAAGAAGCTCAGGTACAGGCTGTAGACGATGGGCCAGAAGACAAAGACCCCGAGCAGGAGGAAGTTGGGGAATACGAAGGCGGAAAACGTCCACGCGTCCCTTTTTTCCCGTTTTGACATGCGAAGGGGATGCGTGTTTGTTTTTGCCATGGCGTCTCCTCGGTTGTTTTCAAATGGAGGCAATCGCGCTTCATACTTTAAACGGATCAATAGCGAGTATAGCACCGTTCTTTTCCATGGGGTGCAAGGAAATGTTCTCCTGTTTTTTTCCCCCGCCCCGTATGGCATCACTATCACAGCAGCGACTCGCCGAAGTAGTTCGGGTGCCTCGAGTAGCCCCAGAGGCCGCTGGAGATGAAGCCCGGCTTGCCCGCGTTCCTGAATGCCGATTTCTGGGAGTCGGCAATCACCTCGAAGAGGAAATCCTTGAGCCACATCGCTATGCCGACGAGTTCGAACAAGCCGAATCGTCGGGTTGCCTGGGAGGCCGCGGACGCGGCCACCGGCAACAGGATGACGAAGACCGCGACCGCCTGCAGTATCCAGAAGCGCGCGAACCTGAGCGGAACATCGCGCATGCCGTCGAAACGGTGATCCACCCTGGTCTTGCGTATCCGGCCGAAGAGGTAGGCGCCGAGCCGACGTGCCTGTCTTATACCTTGGCCGCGAAGGCCGTGCCGTACTCGTAGGCGGCCTTCAGGGCGGCCTCGTCGGGATTCCACAGCGCCTTGAAGCCATCGTCCACCACGTCGAAGCCGGAAGCCTTGAGTGCGTCGCCGATTAGCTTGACCGATTCTCCCGACCAGCCGTAGGTGCCGAACGCCGCGGCCTTCTTTCCGGTGAACCTGAGGCCCTTGATCTCCTCGAGGGTGCCGGCGACGGCTGTCAGGAGGCCCTTGCCGACCGTCGGCGAGCCGAGGAGCAGGGCCTTGGAGCGGAACACGTCGGTCAGCGCGTCGTTCTTGTCGAACTTGGACAGGCAGTGCGATACCACCGTCGTCGAAGGCGAGGCTTCGCTGATGGCGCGCGCGAAGGTGTCGGCGAGCGCCCGGGTGCCTTCCCACATGGTGTCGTAGAGGATGGTGACGCGGTCTTCCTTGTAATCCTGGCACCACTCCAGATACTTGAGGACGATCTGCGCGGGATTGTCGCGCCATATCACGCCGTGGCTCGTGGCGATCATGTTCAAAGGCAGCTTCAGGGACAGCACGAACTCTATCTTGGCCTTCACGAGGGGCGAGAAGGGGGTGAGGATGTTCGCGTAGTACTTGATCGCCTCGTCGTACAGCTCGTCCTGGTCGACGAGGTCGTTGTACAGCCTCTCGGTGGCGATGTGCTGGCCGAAGGCGTCGTTGGAGAAGAGTATCGCGTCGCCTGTCATGTAGGAGAACATGCTGTCCGGCCAGTGGAGCATCGGAGCCTCGACGAAGACCAGTTTCTTGCCGTTGCCCAGGTCGAACTCGTCGCCGGTCTTGACGACGCGGAAGTCCCAGTCCTGGTGGTAATGGCCCCGCAGCGACTTGACGCCGTTGGCGGTGCAGTAGACCGGCAGGTCGGGGCGGCGGCGCAGCAGCTCGGGCATTGCGCCGGAATGGTCGCTCTCCGCGTGCTGGGCGATGATGGCGTCGAGCTTGTCCAGGAGGCCTTCCGCCTCCAGGTTGTCGACGAATTCCTTGGCGTACGGCTTCCAGACGGTGTCCACGAGTACGGTCTTGCCTTCTTCTATGACATAGCTGTTGTAGCTCGAGCCCTTGTGTGTCGAGTACTCGTCGCCGTGGAAATGGGTCAGGTCCCAGTCTACCTTGCCTACCCACGATACCGTTGCGGTCAATGATTTCCTCATGCCGACTCCTTCCGGCCGCTGTCCCGTTGCCATGACGCCACGGTCCTTGGGCCAATCATTGCGGCAAGTCTTTTATGCCGCATTATGGTATTAGAATACCATAATGCTAAATATAATGCAAGAGGATGTGCGCCGGGGACAAGCGAATTTTTTCCCGCCGCTTTTACCAGTCCAGGAGCCGCCTCTGGCCTTCGAGCCCCCGGATGTCGGTTGCGTCCCAGCTCATCTCCAGCGTGCCCAGGTACGTGCCGGCGTCGTCGTAGACGGGCTTGTAGGAAATGACGATGAAACGGCCTCCCATCTGTATCCAGAATTCCGCCTTGTCCTTCTCCTTCCTCCTGAAGGCTTCCAGGATCTTCATCACCACGTCGACGCTCTTGGGCGGGTGGCAGTTCTGCACTGAACGGCCGATGATGCCCGGGCTGCGCGGAAACACGCGGTGCGGCGAGTCGGAGTAATACATGACCCTGTCGTCGGCGTCGACGAACGAGATGTCCACGGGAAGGTTTTTAAGGATGCGGTCGAGGAAGCCGAGCGGCAGGCCGCCGACCGAGAGCGGAATGACGTCCGCCGCGCCGATGGCCAGTTTCGCTCCGGCAGCCGCGATGGCGGCGTTGAAGTTGGCGTAGCCGCCTGCGGTTCCCGCCGGCCCGCCCGTTGCCGCGCCGCCGACCAGGGCGGGGTCCCACTGGGCGCCCGGCTTGACCCAGGCAAAGCCTATCGCGTCCTCGCCGTGCCGAACCGTGGCCCAGTCGGCGTCGGTCAGGCGCTTGAGGGCGTTAGGAAAGAGGATTTTTTCTTCCATGAAAATCATCATGCGGACGCTTCTGGCCAGGCCTCGCGCCCGTTTCCTGGCTGAGGGGGCGTCAGCGTGGCCTATGGCGCCTTCAAGCTCCTTGAAACTGACGCGGATCTCGTCGTGTTTGCCCCACATGACTTTGGAAGGCCCGGTGAAGCCCGCCTTTTCAAGGAAAGGGAAGAGCTGGTTTTCCTTGCGCTCGAAATGGACGATTATGGGCTTGAGGTCGAGCGTCGCGCTGCGGATGGCTTCAAGGCTGCCTGCCACGGAAGCCAGCCACAGGGTCCGCGCGCGTTTGCGTGCTTCGGCGTTCTCCGCCAGGTAGCTGTGCACCGGATGCCCGGGCATGCGTTCAGGCTTCTCGCCCCGCTCGAGACCCGCCTTGAAGACGTCGGCGTGCACCTCGCATAGCCGCTGTACTTCCGACACCGGCATGCCACCTTCGATGAGGGACTGTTCCAGCGCGGCCACCTCGACCGCGTCTGCGCCCCTGATGAGGTCGTGGAATTCCTTCTTGACGGCGGCCGGCGAAGCGCCCGCGGCCAGCTTGTCGATGATGGTCCTGAGCCGGCCGGCCCGCTGGGCCCGCTCGGCGTCATTCGTCATGTATTCGCTCATGCCGTGCCTCCCGTTTATCAGCTATTCTGGTTCAATTCTTGCGCCGCGGGATGAAAAGCGCAAGGCTCGCATGCCCGAGTCGGCTGCCCAGGCGCTCTCGAGGTCATGCTCCTCGAGGACGACATGCTGCGAATGCAGAACGGCGCGATACCGCGCAATGCCTCCATAGGGCTCTACGACGGCCGCTACCGTGGCGTAGACATGGCGCTGGAACGGTCCCGCCGTCCTTGAACCACGCCTCCGCGGACGCGGAGCATGGCGCCCGCAGCCATGTCAGTCCGCCAGCCGTTTCTCGCCCGAAAGCGAGCGCTTTTCCGTCAGGTCCTGGCTGGCCTCGAGCACGCCCAGGTAGGCGCCGTCCGGGGCCCGTAGCGCGAAATATTCTATATATATGAACTTTCCACCCATCGTTATCCAGAAGGCTTCCCGGTCGCGGTCGCCGCGTCTGAATGACTCGATGATCGCGACGACCCTGCCGACCGAGGCTCCGGGGTGGCAGTTGCGCACGTCGCGGCCGACTATGGCCGGGCTGCGCGGAAAGATGCGGTGCGGCGAGTCGGAGAACCAGCGCACCCTGTCGTCGGCGTCCACCCAGGTCATGTCCACCGGCAGCGCCTGGAACA
>CAZNXK010000033.1:0-914 GCA_964576835.1 uncultured Treponemataceae bacterium
GCCGGCGGCCGTTGGGAGCGAAGGCGTGGAGCGTGCCGCCGGCTTCGACGAACAGCCTGCCGTCCGAGGCAAACACAGGCGCGAATGCGGGGACGGCGCCGAGATCGACGCGCCATACCTCCTGGCCTGCCCGGTTGACAAGCGCGATGCCGGAGCCGCCGGTCGATATGGCCGCCCGCCCGAAGGCGTCGCAGGCTATGAAGGCGGCCCGCCGCTCCGGCAGGACCCGCTTGCCGATGGCGACCCCGTCGACCGTGAGCACGTACAGGGTCTTGGAGTCGGACAGGAGCCATGCCTTGCCGGCTCCGATGACAGGACCTGCCGATACGACGCCGCCTACGGGGAAGCGGAACAGCGGCTCGGCTTCCGCCTGTGCGCCGCCCTCCTGCACCACGACGGCCTGCCCGTGGCACGGCGCTGCGATGGCCGCTCCTATGGCGATCGCCACCGCGCACGTGGCGCGGCGCCTACTCGAGGATGAACCGCACATAGGTCTCGACGTGCGAGGTCTGGGGGTAGAAATCGAAGACGGTAGCGCTCTCCACGGTGTAACCGGCCTTGAGTAAGGCGCCCGAATCGCGGGCGAGCGATACGGGATCGCAGGACACGTAGCCTATGGCGGGCGCCTTCGAGGCGGCAAGCCAGGCTCGGACGGGAGGAGCCAGGCCCGCGCGCGGCGGGTCAACGACGACGTAGTCGAAGCGCTCCCGCGCCTGGGCCGACCGCGTCCAGGTCTCCAGACTCGCGGCGGCGTAGCTGGCGCCAGGGCCTACGTTGGCGCAGGCGTATCCAATGGCGCGCTTGTCCTGCTCGACGCAGGTCAGCTTGTCGAACGCGCCCGCGAGGAAGGCTCCGAAGAGGCCGCCGCCGCAGTACAGGTCGGCGGCCCGCCGGCCCCCGACCCCGCCGCAGCC
>CAZNXK010000033.1:924-30732 GCA_964576835.1 uncultured Treponemataceae bacterium
GGGCACGAGCCTCTCGACCATCGCCAGGTTGCTCTGGAAAAAGCCGCCGACGTCGAAGCGCAGGGTCTTGACGCCGTTCCCGCCATCGATCCCGAGCGCGACCTCGCCGTCGATGCCCTCGAGCCAGGTCCGCTCGCCTTGGCCGAACGCGACGAAGCGCTCGAAGCCGGCAGGCAGGAGCGGCGGGGCTCCGTCCGGGCCGGCGCCTTCGAGCCACCGCGCCAGAACCGGAGCGAGTATGGGGCAGGAGCCGACGGGGAGTATCGAGCGCGGGGAGCGGCGGGCGTAGCCGACGCGGCCGGAAGCGTCGACGTGGAACTGCGCGCGGTTGCGGTAGCCGAACGGGACGGAAGCCACTGCCCCGAGCCCGCCTGCCCCGAAGGCGCCGTCGTCCGCCGCGGCCGCGATGCCGGCATCGTAGATGCCGCCGGACCGTCTCCATGCGTCGCGTACCACGCCTAGCTTGGCTTCGATCTGGGCTTCATAGGACATGTGCATCATGTTGCATCCACCGCATTCGCCGTAGTGCGGGCAGACAGGCTCCACGCGGCCCGGCCCGGGGGCGATCACCCTGGCGATCCGGGCGCGCAGGTAGCCAGGCCTGTCGTCGACGACGCGGACCTCGAGATCGTCCCCTGGCGCGGACAGCGGCACGAAGACAGCGCGCCCGTCGCAGCGGCCGAGCCCGTCTCCGCCGGGGACGATGCGCTCGATCCCCAGCCGCAACAGGTCGCCCGTGATAGCCACGGCCTAGTCCTTGCGTCCCGGCCGGTACACGGCCGTCTCGACGCGGTTGGCTTCGACGACCGTCACGGTGAACGTGCCGAGCGGCGTGTCGGCGACGTCGCCGGGTACCGCTATCCTGTCGAGCGACCAGGCCACATAGCCCGCGACAGTCTGGACATACGGCAGGTTCGGGGGCTCTCCGCCTGAAATCTCGGCAAGGACCGTAAGGGGCGCGTCCCCGGCGACGAGGTACGACCCGTCAGCCCGCTTCTCGACGCGTTCGCGCGATACTTCCCCGGAGTCTTCATATATCTCGCCGACTATCTCCTCGACGATGTCCCGCATCGTCACGATGCCCGCGAGCCCGCCGTATTCGTCTATGATGACGGCGAAAGTATCTTTCCTCTTTTTGAAAAGCGCGAACATGTCGCTGACCGTCTTGTTTGGCAATACGAACAGGGGTTCGACCATGAAACCGGAGACAGGATTGTCGCCCCGCCCGGCGAGCACCTCGACCACCGCGTCGCGTATCGATACGATTCCGACGATGTTCTCGCTCTCGACTTCGTAGACCGGAACCCGGGACACCGCCGCATCCGAGGCCAGCCTGCAGGCGTCCTGTGCGCTCGTCGTCGATTCAAGGCTGAACACGTCCATGCGATGCGTCATCACCGCCTGCACCGTCGTGGAACCCAGCCGGAACACGTTCTTGACCATGCGGCTCTTGGCGTAGTCTATGACGCCCAGGTGTTCGGCTATCGACATCATCTGAACCATCGTATCCATCGACAGCGCGCCCGGGCGATTGTCACCGAAGAGCCTCGTGATGACAGAGCTCAGCGCGTTGACGAGGAGCACGAAGGGCTTGAAAAGCCAGGTGCAGACGAACAGCATCGGAGCCAGCGCCGAGGCGACGCCTTCGTTGTGGCTTATGGCGACGCGCTTCGGCGTCACTTCGCCGAAGATAAGCACGACCAGCGTCAGTACCCCGGTGACGAGCCCGAGCACCCAGTCGCCCCAGCGCTCGATGGCCCACTGCGTGGCAAGAGCGGAAGCGGTGATGTTGACGACATTGTTCCCTATGAGTATTGTCGCGATGAGTTCGTCGGGTTTGCGGGCCAGCCGTTCGACTATGGCGCCGCCTGCCTTGCGCTTCTTGATCGTCTCTATCTGGAATACCGTCAGCGAGGTGAACGCGGTCTCTCCCGCAGAGAACAGCGCCGAGAACACGAGGCACAGCACGACGCCGACGAGCGAGGCGTTCATCTTTTCAGCAACTTGACGATGTACAGTCTGACGTATTCCTCGAGCGCCGTATGGTTGCGGATGCGCAGCAGGTTCGGCCTGTCCGCAATGGTGGCCGCCATGGTTTCTATGCGCTCGGGCGTGAAACTCGAGGGGCGCATGGAGCGGAGCGTCGTACGGACGTAATCGCGAACGAGCGAATTGATGTCCTCGTTCAGGTTTGACTTGGCCACGGGATCGAGCAGGGTATTCCAGCGGGACGAAAGCGAGCGGAGGTATTCTTCGAGGCTCTGGCCCTGCGGCAGCATCTTCTTCTCGGCGGCCCTGGCCATCTGGCCGAATTCAGCGGCCCTCGCGTTGACCGCGTGGCCGCCGGCAGCGTCGGCTTCGTCGAGCCGCGGCGCCATGGTCGAGCCCGCCCGCTTCGCCGCACGGCGCTTCCGCTTCCTCGAAAACAGGCCGAATATCGCCGACACGAACGGCAGCGAATACCAGAAGGGCAAAAGCATGCGCACATCGGACAAAAGCCGCTTGCGGTCAAGGTCGAGCAGGACGTCGGGACCCGCCACCTTGTCGCCGCCGAAGCATCGCTCGAGCTCCGGAGAGGCGTCCTTGACGCCCCGGAATTCCTGGTACACGAGGGGCGGCAAGGCAGTCAGGAGAAGCCCTGAGAGTATCGGCGACTGAGCCTCGAGGCGCTTCTCGAGCTCCGTCCTGAACGCGGCGTCGTCCTCCATCGCGATGCTGGTCGAGAAATCAGCCAGGATGTCGCGCCAGTCGCGGGTGATGAGGGTCTTGATGGCTGCCCTGGCTTCACGCAGCGACTTGACGAGGAAGGGTAGCAGCGTGTCCTTGGCTATGAGCCGGCCCTTTGCGTGGCCCGTACCGATGAGAAGGATTTCCGGGAGCATGCCCTCGGGAGCCCGCGTCGTCCGCTCCTGTATCCACTGTTCCAGTTCCTCGCGCGTATATTTGCCGAGAAGCGGGCGGCCCTGGCTGTCCCTGAAATCGACGACGTCTTCTATCATGTAGAGGAGCGGGGGCTTGCGGATAAGCAGGGACAGCATCTTGAAGGCCGTTTCGCGTTCCTGCAGCCGCTGGGAACGGTTCTTGTAATGGTTGTTGTATACATCGACGATGTACGATGCCTGGTAAGCCGCGACATCGTCCGGACCAGGATCGCCCTTGCTCGAAAGGTCCTTGCGGATCGCCGTCGTAAGGTATGCCCAGAACGAATACGAGAACTCGCCCGAGCCTTGCCGCATCTCCTGCACCGAGTCGAACGGCCGTATCATGATGGCCGTCAGGCTGTCCTTGACCATCCGTTCTTTCCCGGAGAACGCGCCAGCCAGCCGTTGCTGTATGAAGTCCTTGTTCGAGCCCTTGCGGAGGTAGTTCCGTATCTTGAGCGCCGCGTACTCGAGGAGCTTGTCGCCTACCGTCGCCGACAGCACGACGAAAGGCTTGAAACCTTCGGGGAACAGCAGGCGGTACAGCGGCACAGTGCGGTCGCCCTCCACGTCGATGAGGGCCGGCAGGTCAGACTCCACGGAGACCGCCTGTATCCACTCCGGCGGAACAGGCATCCGCAGGGACTCCTCTTCGGGGAACGGTATGTCGGGGTTTTCATCGATGCGGCGGTACTCGGCGTATATGGCCTCGGTGAACGCTTCGGGCAGCAGGATCATGTCGATACGGTTGCCGACGGACTGCAGCGAAACGCGCTTTTCCATGGCAAGCTGGAACAGCTTCGGGATCAGTATGCCATCGGGATGGAGGGCGAGGTCGCGGTAGAACGGATCGGTCTGGTCGTACGATCTGGCCTGCCTCTGTATCGCCTGCGAGAAAGCCAGATATTCCACGACATAGGTCTTGTTTCTGGAGGTGAAGGTTTTAAGTAGCTGGTAAACATCGATATCACGGGCCATGGCGACTATTCTACGTGGATAGAGCGATAAGGGCAATAAAAAACGGCCGAAGCCCTGGGGCCGCGACCGTTCCCGATGCGATAGCGCACGGTCACTTGCGGGTCTTATGCCGATTCTTTCTCTTCTTCTTCTTCCGCTTGTGAGTGGCTATCTTCTTGAGCTTGCGTTTTCTTCCGCAGGGCACGATTGATCTCCTTATGGACCAGACCCTCCGGCCGGAAAGCCGTCAGGCAGGTACGCTTAGCTTGCGAAGAGGCTCAGCGCATTATGCACGGCGAGCGCGGTATCGTCAATGCCTGAGTATTGACAGGATGCGCTCCAGGACCTTCTTCCGGTCGAGCGGCTTGACTATGTAACTCTTGGCGCCGAGAAGCAGGCACTTCTTGACGACGTCTTCCTTGCCCAGCGCGCTGACCATGACCACCGCGGCGGCCTTGTCGTACTCGAGGATCTTCTCGAGGGCCGCCACGCCGTCCATCTTCGGCATCGTGATGTCCATCGTCACGAGGTCGACCGTCGGAGCGAGCTCCTTGTACTTCTCGAGGCCGGCAAGGCCGTCGGACGCGGTCCCGACGACGTCGAAGCCTTCCGACGTCAGGATCTGGCCGAGCTGCTTGGCGATGAACATTGAATCGTCGACGATGAGGACGCGGTACGGCGTGCCTTCGGGCTTGAGCCCCTCGGGACGCTTGTCATTGAGGTTGGGCATGTCACTCTTGGCGATCATGGTCGTCTACGCTCCTTGGGTCCTCGCCGGATGACGGTTCATCGCACAGCCGGGGGCATCGGTAGAATTTATAATCCATGAACCGGAAGTCCGCAAGGGGAGAAAGGCGGTAGCCAGGCTCAAAGGGAACCTGCGGCACCTTTTAAAATAAAACGGGCCGCCCTGCGTGGACGGCCGCTTTCAAAAACCGCTGGACGCCGTGCTCAGACGTATTTGACGATCTTGTTGGCTTTCAGGCACCTGGTGCAGACCTTGACGGCCAAGACCGTGCCGCCGATCATGGTCCTGACGCTCTGGATGTTGGGGCGCCAAACCCTGCGAACCCTGTTCTTGGACTTGCTGACGGTGTTTCCGGTGATCGTGCCCTTGCCGCAGATATCGCATTGTCTAGACATATCATGTTCTCCGTTTCAGTGGTGCTGTCTCAGGGCTTGACCACGGAACGCGGGTCCATGGAAGCGGAGGGAGTATAGCCCGGAGCGCCCGATCGTGTAAAGGCCTCGCGGTCTCCTCGGCTAACGTGAGCCGCCCATGAATTTCCCCGCCATTTGAGCCAATTTCATAAGTCTGTTACTTATGAAATTGGCTTTGCAGTTTCTCGCATTTCTTGCAGCAGCAAGAAAGGTTGCGAAATCTGCGCAGGCTAATGAAGCTTTTTCAAAAGTCGTCTGACTTTTGAAAAGCCCTCATTTTCTTGTTCTTGACGACCTTTTTCATCATCAGGCGCGATTTCTCGAATTTCTTGAGGAGCCTACCGACCTCGGCCACCGACGTACCCGAGCCGCGCGCAATCCTGGAGCGCCTCGTAGGCCCGATTATCAGGTGGTTCTGCCGTTCCTTCCTGGTCATCGACAGGAGAATTGCCTCCTCGCACCTGGTATCGGCGCTCTCGAGCTGCTCGTCGCTTATCTGCCCCGCGAGCCCGGGCATCATGTCGATGAGGCTCCGCATGGAGCCCATCTTCTTGACGCGGCGGAGCTGGTCCAGGTAGTCCTGCAGCGTGAAGGACTCGTTGGCCATTTTTTGCTCGAGAGCCTCGGCTTCGTCCTTGTCCATCGTTGCCTGGGCCTTCTCGACGAGCGACACGACGTCGCCCATGCCCAGGATGCGGCTGGCGATCCGGTCCGGGTAGAAGGGCTCGAGGCCGTCGGGGCGCTCGGATACGCCGACGAATTTGATGGGCTTGCCGGTGACCGACTTGAGGGACAGGGCAGCGCCGCCGCGGGCGTCGGAATCGAACTTGGACAGGATGACGCCCGTGATGCCGACGCGCTCGTCGAAGGCCTTGGCGATGTCGACCGCGCTCTGCCCGGTCATGGCATCCGCGACGAGAAGCGCCTCGTCCGGCCTGACAAGGTCGCGCATGCGGACGAGTTCGTCCATCATCGCCTCGTCGACCTGCATGCGGCCGGTCGTGTCGACGATGACCGTGTCGAAAAGCTCCTTCCTGGCCCTGGCGAGCGCCGACCTGGCTATGGCCAGAGGGTCTGTCCCCTCGCCGCGGAAGACCTCGACGCCGACCTGGGCGCCAAGCACGGCCAGCTGCTCGGCGGCTGCCGGCCTGACAAGGTCGCAGGCGGCCAGCAGCACCCGGCGGCCCTTGCCCTTGAGGTGCAAGGCCAGCTTGGCCGCGGTCGTCGTCTTGCCCGAGCCCTGGAGCCCGAGAAGCAGGATGACGCTGACTGTGTCGGGTCCCTTGAGCGCAAGGTCCTGCCTCGTGTCGCCAAGGAGCGAAACCATGCGGTCATAGACTATCTTGACGAACTGCTGGCCGGGATCGACCGCGCGGAGTACCTTTTCGCCCTTGGCTTCCTCTATTGTCGCGTTGACGAAACGGCGGACGACCCGGAGGTTGACGTCGGCTTCGAGCAGCGCCATCTTGATGGAGTCGACCGCTTCCTCGACGTTCTTCTCGCTTATCGTCGACTTGCCGCCTATCGTCCTGACTATGTCTCCGAAGGTCTGGGACAGTTTCTCGAGCATCAGATGGCGCCCTTGAGGCCGACGGCCTCGGCGGCGTCGCGCAGGGCCATGATCGTCTCGGTTATCAGCTCGTCCAGCTCCACGCCGAGCATCGCGGCGCCTTTTTCTATCACGTCGCGGTTGACGCCGGCCGCGAAGCCGGCGCTCTTCCACTTCTTGCGCACCGACTTCACTTCCATGTCGAGAACGCTGCGACTCGGCCTGACATAGGCGCAGGCCGCGATGAAGCCCGTCAGCTCGTCAACCGCGTACAGGACCTTCTCCATCTTCAGGACCGGCTCCACTTCCGAGCAAAGGCCCCATCCGTGGCTCTCGACCGCCCGGATGAAATCCTCGGGCCATCCAGCGGCCGACAGCATTGTCCTGGCGTGCTTGAGGTGCTCGTCGGGATGACGCTGGTAGTCGATGTCATGGAGGAGGCCGACCAGGCCCCAGTATTCGACGTCCTCGCCGTAACTCGCGGCGAAACGGCGCATCGCCGCCTCGACAGACAGCGCGTGGCGGAGCAGAGAATCTTCATCGTTGTACTCGCGCCATAGCGACAGCGCGGCTTCCCTATCGTGCATGCTTGACTCCTCGGCGGGATCCGGTCGCGGACCCGTAGCGCAATTGCGTGGTGACATAATATACTTATCCCCATGAAAAACAAGTTCCTGCAGTCGGTACTGCTCGGGCTCGCCATCGCGGCGCCCGCGCTGCCCGCGAGCGCTGAAGACGGGCTTTCGGCGGGCGCCAGGGCCTGGCTCGCGGAGCGGCACGAGATCGTGTTCGCCGGGCAGCTGGCCTATCCGCCCTTCGAATTCGTCGACAGGCGCACGGGCGAGTATACGGGTATGTCGCCGGAGCTGATACGCTGGATAGCGACGGAGTTCGGCTTCTCCGCCGTGTTCAAACCCATGGCCTTCAAGGAAGCCCAGGAGGCGCTGAGCAGCGGAAACGCCGACGCGCTGACGGGCATTTTCAAGAGCGAGGCGCGGGCGCTGCGCTACGACTTCAGCGCCGAGGTGTTCGAGGTGCCCGCCTCGATATTCGTTCGGAGCGAGCGTACCGACATCAGGATGGAGGCCGACCTGGACGGCAAGAGCGTCGCGGTACAGCGCGGCGATTACGCCATCGAGCACCTGACCGGGGCCGGGCTGGACGTGCGCTTCATCTACACCGACGATTTCAGGTCCGCCCTGGCGCTCGTCGCGTCCGGAGAGGCTGACGCGTTGGTAGGCGACGAGCAGATAGTGCTGTACCACATCTACGACGACCGCCTGTCCGACAGGATCAAGAAGACATCCAGCCCGCTGTACGTCGGGCAGGACTGCATGGCGGTAGCCACGGGCAACGCCATGCTTCTGTCGGTGCTCGACGCGGGCATCCGCAGGGCGCGGGAGACGGGAACCCTCGACACCATCAACAGGAAGTGGATGGGCGTATCGCTGGCGCTCGAGACAAAGCGGTCCACCTGGTGGCGCACCTTCGGACTCGCGATCGCCGTCGCAGCCGTGCTGGCGGTCCTCGTCATCGTCATCAAGGCACGGGAACTGTCGATAGTCGGCACGGCGAGGTCGGAACTCAGGCAGACTATCGCCGAACAGGGCTCAAGGATAGACGCCTTGACCGCCGCCAACGCGAGGTTGCGCCTCGACCTCGAGGCCAGATCGCGTCTCGAGGAAGACAAGCGCCGCATCGACGCGGAGAGCGCCGCCCGCAGGGTCGAGGAGCTTACGCGGTGCGCCATAGCCGCGGCGCTCGACTCGACGAAGGCCGACGACAAGACCCGTACTACCTAGGATTCCGGGTATTCCATATCGATTCTGTCTACTACTTGACTCAAAAGCGAAAAACAGTAATATACAGCGTGCCTCTCAAGATAAAAAAAATGCAGGGAGACCCTGCCAGTAGAGGCAAAAAACCGACAGGAGCACATTCACCGCATGGAATCCAGAACCGGCCCCAGCGTTTCAGTCTCATTTTTCCTGTTTTCGGTATTGGTCCTGACGCTCAGCGTATACGGATCATACCCGCTACAGTCCCCGGACGCGCTCGACGCGTATGTGTCTGCAGATTTCAGGACGCTGAGCAGTCTCGGCTCGGGGGATTTCAGGTCGGCGATGGAATCCATGGAGGCCGCCGATCATGTCGCATCCTTCTACCGGAACCCCGACACCCGCGCCGCCGTAGTCGTGTTTTTCGAGGGGCTGACAGGCGACTACGAAATAGCGCGGGCAATCCTCGACGAGTCGGCGACGCGCGGCGTTTCCCCCGCGCTCGCATTCGCCCTGGCGTACGAGGAGAGCAGCTTCGAGCCCAGGGCGCTCAACCGCAACCCGGGATCGATAGACCGGGGACTGTTCCAGCTCAATTCGCTTTCGTTCCCTTCGCTGTCGGTTGACGAATTCTACGACATCGGCACGAACGTACGGAACGGCATCGGGCACCTTCAGTTCTGCCTCAAGAACGGCGGCAACGAGGTCGCCGCGCTCGCCATGTACAATGCAGGGCTCGGCCGTGTCAGCAAGGGCGGCACGCCCAGGCGCACGCTTGATTACATCTACCGCATCACCGGGTACCGCGACAGGCTCGAAGCCCTTTTCGAGGCCCAGGTCGTGGCCAGGCATTCGAAATCAAGTTCTGTAGCCGCGGCTCCCGCCACGACAGACCCGCTGGACTAGCGGTCTCCCCGCTCAGCGCCTGAAGATCCAGGTCTTGTTGGCAAAGCGCTCGTCGGCAAGAGCACTGGCCCTTCCCTGCTCCGCGGAGCTCGGCCCGGACCGCTCTCCAAGTCCGCCCAGCGCGGCAGCGAAGCCGCGCTCGAAGGCCGGCACCGCTTCGTCGTAGCCCACGGTCCTTCCCGTCATATCCGATACCGACGACACCCTTGCCCGGACGTCCTCTATCAGCTTTCCCTTGAGCTTCTCGTTTGGGACCCTGAGCACCGTGAACATCGTGTCCAGGTCGACGCCGAGCAGCACGGTGCCGTGCTGCAGCAGGCAGCCGCGCTTCCTGGTCTGGGCATTGCCTGACAGCTTCTTCCCCGCTGCCACGACGTCGTTGAGCGGCGCGAACTCCGCGGCTATCCCGAGGACCGCGAGTCCCCCGATGACGCCCGCGCAAATGGCTCGATACGACTCCATGATGCCGCCCGCGGCAAGTTGATGGTTGTCAGGGACGACCACGCTGTACGTCAGCTCCGCCGCGTGGAACACCGCCCCGCCGCCGGTCAGGCGACGGACGACATCGACGCCCAGCTCGGCGCAGCGGTCCAGGTCGACCTCGTCGCGTACTCCCTGGAAGTAGCCTATGGAAACGGCCGACGGCTTCCACGCATAGAAGCGCAGGGTCGGAGGCTCGGCCCCCGACGAGACAGATTCGAGGATTGCCTCGTCGAGCCCCATGTTGAAGGCGGCGGGGTTGGCCCCTGTCTCCAGGTACCGGAACGATATCATGAAAGAGCCCCTTTCGCGTCACTCGAGGCGACTATCGAAGCGGCGGCCGCGCCGATGTCGGCGGCGGACAGGCCGAAGAGCGTCACGCCGCACCTGGAAAGCTCGGCCGCGAAGGCCTCGCCGACCAAGGCTACCGGCGCTCCGACGAGCGCGGCCTCGGCATCCTCGAACCCCTCCTCGGGGTGGGCAAAGAAGTCGCCGCGAATTGCGGCAGCCACGACGACGCCGGCTTCCCACTCGAGGTCGAGCCGCAACAGCTTCCCTCCGGCGGGTTTTCCTATGTACGAGCCCTTCATTCTTCACCTCCGGTCGCCAGTGACGCGGCATCGCGGCCTTCCCTTGCATGCCAGCTCGTCCGCGCCAGCGGCGCCGATACAACCGATCGGAAGCCGCGCCCGCGGGCAAGCTCGGCGTATCGGTCGAAACGCTCCGGGCTGAGGTACTCGACCACGGCCACCTGTTTCTCCGTCGGGCGCAGGTACTGGCCGATGACGAGCATGTCGCAGCCTGCGGCGCGCAGCTCGTCCATAGCGGAGCGGACTTCGTCTTCGGTCTCGCCGAGCCCGAGCATCAGGCTCGACTTGGTCATGGCCCCGGACCGCGCCTTTGCCTCCCGCAGCGTAGCGAGGGACAGGTCGAAGGACGCGCGGGCGTCGCGGATCGGCTGGAGGCGGCGGACGGTTTCGACGTTGTGGGCTATGACGTCGGGGCCGGATGCCGCTATGGCATCGAGTTCGGCGCCGCGGAAGTCGGGTACGAGGACCTCGACCATGACGCCGGGCACCGTCGACTTGATGGCCGATACGCAGGCGGCGAAATGGCCGGCGCCGCGATCGGGCAGGTCGTCGCGGTCGACGCTGGTGATTACCGCGTAGCGGAGTCCGAGTTCGGCCACCGCCAGCGCCAGCTCCGCTGGCTCACTTGCCTGCACAGGCGCGCCGGCCGCCGCAGTCGCGACGGCGCAGAACCTGCAGCCACGGGTGCAGACGTCGCCGAGCACCATGAAGGTGGCCGTGCCGCTGGCCCAGCACTCTGCCTTGTTCGGGCAGGCAGCCTCGTCGCAGACGGTGTGCAGGCCGCGCCGCGAGACCAGGTCGCTCATCGCGCGCCAACGGGTCCCGCCGGGTATGGCCACGCGAAGCCAGGCCGGCTTCCTGACCTGGTTCACCGGCTTGCCTTGAGGCCCTCGAAAAAGAGAAGCATCGCGGCCTCGAGGTCGGAAGTATCGCTATTGCCGAGAATCACCACCCTGAAGATGGCGGCTTCGATCAGCGCGTAGTAGAAGTCCGATACGGCGCCGACGGATACCTTCCTGAGCTCGCCGCGCTTCTGTCCCGTGATGACGACACCGGCGATGATGTGCCGCATCCGTATCGTCCTCCTGCGGACGCGGTCGGCGACATCGGTCCCGGATTTCTTCGAGTGCTCCAGATAGCCGACAATGACCGACAGAAGCTTGGCCTGCTCGGCGCAGCGGGCAATGACAAGCGAGGCAAGCCTCTCGAGAGTCCCGCATGCCGAGGACGTGTCGCCCGTAACCGCCAGGCGTATCTCCGTCTCGAGCTTCTCCGTGAACCGCTTGATGCTGAACATGAAGACTTCGCGCTTGTTCTTGAAGTAGAGGTACAGGATGGTGCGGGTGATGCCGCAACGGTCGGCTATCTTCTGGAAGGTGGTATCGGCGTAGCCCTCCTCGACGAACACGTCGAGGGCGTTCTCGAGGATTTCCTTCCTTCTCTTCTCGTGCTCAACGGTAACGGACACGAAGACCTCCACGGGCAGGATCGGGATTTCTCTTCCTGCCACCTTGACGAAATAGGCCCTTCGCGTCAAGTATCTTGATGACATGGAGAATACGACGATGCGAACCACCGAGACGATCGACCCCGACGCCACCGAAACCAGTCATCTACCCGCTGCCCGCGAGCCTGAAGATGTCGTCGCCAGGCAAAGACGCGCCCTGCTGGAGACGTCGATGGCCGACGTCCTCGAAGACCTGCCGTTGATGATGCTGGTGACCAACGACAAGCGGCAGATAATCTGGATTAATCGCAAGGCCCGGGAAACCGCACGATCCGAGAACTCCATCGGTTCGAGGCTCGGCGAGGCTTTCGGCTGCGTTCACTCGCGCGAATTGCCCGGCGGCTGCGGCACCACCGCGTCCTGCGCGTTCTGCGGAATGCCATCGGCCATCATGAAAGCGATCGACGGTGCTTCCGACACCGAGGAAGGCATCATCCAGCTCGACGAAGAACACGATTCCGATACGCTCAACCTCCGCATCTGGACCAAGCCGATGCGGTTGGGAGACGAACGGCTGGTGCTCCTGGCCGCCGAGGACATCTCCGAGCGGAAGCGGCACGAGGTCCTTGAGCGTGTCTTCTACCACGACATCGGCAACACCATCGGGGGCATCCGCGCCATACTCAACCTGAGCGAGGACGACGATCACCTGGCGGCCGAGTACATGGGTCTCCTGCGGGCCGCCACCGACCAGCTGACGGAGGAAATAGACTCGCAGCGCTCCATCAAGGCCGCCGAACAGGGCAATCTCGAGACCACGGCCCAGACCGTCTCGGTCCGGGCCGTCATCGAGCGTTCCATAGACATGCTCGGGTACCAGCTGTACGGCAAGGATATCAAAATAGCGATCGACGATTCCCGGCAAACTGAAGAAAAGCCGGACGGCGGCTCCGAGGCGCTCAGGATCGAGGCCGACCCCGTGCTCCTGAGGCGGGTCCTGGACAACATGCTCAAGAACGCGGTAGAGGCATCGGGGCCGGGGGACACCGTGCGCATCGGCTTCGACGAGGAAGATGATGCGGTTTCGATTTGGGTATGGAACGCCTCGTCGATGTCGCAGGAGACCAGGATACGTGTCTTCCAGCGCTCGTATACGACCAAGGGCAGGGGACGCGGCCTGGGTACCTACGGCATGAAGATGCTGACTGAACGCTACCTGCAAGGCACGATATCCTTCGACTCGGAAGCCGGTTCCGGCACGACCTTCAGGATACGCATTCCGAAATCACTGGAAGCGGCCGCCAGCCTTCCATAAAACGGCGGCCGCATGCTACAACAGGTTCATGGTACGAGCCGTCATCTTCGACCTGGACAATACCCTGTATCCCGCAAGCGCCTCGATGGAAGCCCAGATCATACGCAGGATGAACGAGTACACGGCCAGGTTCCTCGGGCTTGACGCCGAATCCGCCGCAGCCATCAGGCACGAGAAGATGCCGCGCTACGGCACTACGCTCGAGTGGCTCATGGCCGAGCAGGGATTCTCGGACCCCGACGATTACTTTTCCTGGGTACATCCCGACGGCGAGGAAGACCTGGTCGATTTCGATCCGAAGCTCGGGCCATTCCTCGACTCGCTGCCCCTGCCCAAATACGTGTTCACGAACGCGCCGATGGAACACGCAGACAGGATGCTCCGCAAGCTTGGGATCGCGGATCGGTTCGAGCGGGTTTTCGATGTGAAGTTCAACTTTCTCAGGGGCAAACCGGCGGCCGAGGCCGTCGGGCGGGTCATCGCGGCCATCGGCTTGCCCGCCGGCAAGCTGCTGTTCGTCGACGACATTCCGCGCTACGTGCAGGGCTTCGTCGACGGCGGAGGCAAGGGCGTACTCGTCGACCACTTTGGAAAGCACCCCGATTCGGGCCTGCCCACCATCCGCACCATCTACGAGCTCCCTGCCTTTCTGTAGCCTGCCTGGCACAACCGCATCGCGACAAGGAGGATACATGCCGTTTCTGAGCCTGCTCCCGGCGGTCGTACGGCGACGCCCTGGCCGCGTCGAACTCACCATCTCGCCCGCCACGAGGCTGCTGTACCTCGCCCTTGGGGTCGCCCTTGTGCTGACGCTCGTCCGCGAACCCGCGGGCAGCCCCTTCGCGGTGATGTTCGCGATAGTCATATCGCTCGCGGCCCTCTCCGAGGATCGATGGATATTCGATGCCGGCACGGGCGAGATGCGCAGGCGCTTCGGCGTGCTCTTCCTCGCAAAGAGCTGGACCGTCGGACTGGACGCGGTATCGTCGATGGTACTCGACGCCGCCTTTTCAGGCGCGGCTCTCCAGGACCCGTACGCCAAGGTCCAGCCCGGCTCCGGCAAGGACCGCTGCGCGCTGAGCCTGGTCATGGGCGACGGCAGGACGATGGTGCTGTGCTCGGCAGGAACAAAAAAGCTGTCACGGCTGCGGGAGCGAGCCGCCGCGATAGCCGAGGCTACCGGCCTGCCCCTCGTCGAGGCCTGAGCGACGCGCGTACAGCGGCACGGTACGCGGCACGGTACGCGAATACCGTCGCGACCGCCGACAGAGCCAAGGCGCAGGCTATCACGAGGCTCGACGACCGCATCCTGATGAACGGCGCCGCAAGGAGCCCCCACAGCGACAGCAGCGCGAAGAAGACCGCGGCCGTGAACGCGAAGCAGGCCGCGACAGCCGCGGCGCCGAGGAAGGAGCGCCCAACCGGGCTCAAGCCTTTGGCTTTCCCTGATCCGCGGCGTGCGTCGTGACGAAGAAGCCAGCTACGACGAGCAACACGCCGCATATGACGACAGACATGTCGGCCACGTTGAAGGTAGGCCAGCGCTCGAGCCCGAACAAGCCGTAGAATTTGAACGACAGGAAGTCTATCACGCCTTCCGGCCTGAAGATCCTGTCGACGATGTTCCCCACGCCGCCGCCAATGATGCCGCCAAGCGCCCAGCGCTGCAGTAGCGTCAGCTCGTCGGTCTTGAAATAGTAGACGCAGAGCGCGGCCATAAGCGCTATCGGCACTATTATGAGAATGGCGACACGAAGCGGTTCGGCAAGTCCGTCGCCCATGCTGAACGCGGCGCCGGTATTCTTCTGGTGCACGAGCCAGAAGAAATCCCCCAGCGCCCGCCAGGCTACGCGCCCCGGCTTGACTGCCGCCACTATGGCCAGCTTCGAGAGCTGGTCAGCCGCCACGATGGCGGCGGAGAGGATGAAAGGGGCCAGCGGCTTCTGGTAGCCTGTATTCGCCATGATGGTCTCCTGTACTTTCGTTGATTCCGGCGCCATCACAGCCCGGTAGGATATTCCAGGAACACGGTCTCGAGGCCCAGGTCGCGTGCGACCCGCTCGGCGACGGCCTTGACCCCGTGAACCTCGGTTGCGTAGTGCCCTGCGGCGACGAAGTTGAGCCTTGCCTCCATCGCCTCGTGGTAGATGGAGTGGGACGGTTCCCCTGTCATGTACAGATCGATGCCTTCCGCTATCGCCTGGAGCGACTCGAACGCCGCTCCGCCGGAAACCACTGCTATCGTCGATACCCTGGCCGGTCCGAACGGCAATACCGTGCGGGGCGCGTCGCCCGAAGGCAAGATGCGGAGGATGGCCTCGTCAATTGACATGGCCGGCTCTACCCTGCCCTTGAGTCCTATCTTGACGCCGTGGTAGTCGCCGAACGGCTCCACGTCCGCGAGCCCGAGCATCCGCGCCAGAACGGCGTTGTTGCCGAGCTCGGGATGGGCGTCGAGCGGCAGGTGGCAGGCGTACAGGGCCATGTCGGCGGACAAGAGCTCGGCCAGCCGTTCGCGCAACACGCCCTTTACCGCGACCGGCTTGCCCCAGAACAGCCCGTGGTGGACGAACAGCGCCTGCGCCCCGGACTCCCTGGCGCGCCTGATCGACTCGGCGCACGCGTCTACCGCGAACGCGACCTTGCGCAATTCCCCGGGAGACCGGCCGACCTGCAGGCCGTTGAGTGAGTCGTCTACCTTGCTGAACGCCGGTATGGCGAGCAAGGAGGAAGCCCATGCGTCGAATTCGCTGATGTTCATGGCACGAGTATACTCCGGGGGCCCGAGGGCGGACAAGGATGCCCGCCTGCCGGGTCGCCATCAGTAGATCCAAACGAGAACGGACAGCGCGGCGAACACCACGGCCAGAAACAGTTTGGACGCCACCAGGCGCCGCGCGAAGAAAGCGCGTATGGCTTCCTGCCGCATTCCGGAAAGCATCAGGGCCAGCACTACGAGGAGGGGCGTCACGAAGGCCAGGTTGTACAGAAGAAGGCTGCCGATGCCCAGAAACGACGCGTCTGTCTGCGCCATGAAGGATATCGTCGGGAAATACACCTGCCCCGTGCACGCCAGCTCGAGGACGGACACTACCATCCCGGTGAAGAAGACTCCGGAGAAGAACGCCGTGGGGCCCAGCCCACCTCGGATTGACGCGTTTATCCTGGTACGCAGCGCATCGGGCAATTTGAGCGCCATGTCGAAGGCTACGCCTCGCTTCATCAGCAGCACGTCTCGGATGGTCAGGGCGAAGAAGCCGGCGGTGATCGCGCTCACGACGACGCGGAGCGCCAGCTTGAGAGCCGAGAGCTGGCCGCCTATCCTGAACGCGTTGAACAGCCCGAGCCCGATGAGGAAATAAGCCAGGAAGACGCCCGCGGCGAAGGTCACGCCGGCCAATGCCATCCGACGCCAGGTCTTTCCGCGCAGGCTCAGGTACGACAGGAAGAAGAGCAGCGTGGTGAACGCGCAGGGGTTGATGCCGTCGACCAGTCCCGCGCCGACGATGGGCAGGATGGCCCATCGCATGCCGGCCCGGCCAGCCGGTCCATCGGGACCGGTCGCGGCGACCGGCGGATCCGTCCGCGGCCTGGGGCTGCCGTGCTGCGCGAAGAACGCCAGCTCGGGGACGAGGTTCGCCTCTATGGCAGCGTTGCCCTGGTATGCGTTGTTCCCTATGACGAGCACCGGGAAAACGGTGAAGTCGTAGCCGAGCCCGGCCAGACGTTTGGCGCAGCGCTCGTAGCCTTCGGTCGACAGGATGTCCACCATTTCAAGGGCGACGACGACCCCCGTCGCCTTTTCCGCTTCGGGCAGCTCGACATCCTTGAAGGTGTCGAAATGGGAGCAGCCTATCTCGCCGTAATATTCCACGGGCAGCGCGGCGGCAGCGCCCGGATTCTGGGCCCATGGGGTCCGGACCAGGGCAAGCAAGAGGACGAGTCCTGTCATCGATCGTCTGGTCAATGTGCTTCCCCCTGGAATATGCATCCTGCCAGATATCGATAGAGTTGTGAAGCGCCGGCATGGCCATGCCAGACCGCCGTTCGCGCCTGTCCAATCTTCGTTTTAATACTGTATAATGCCATATCGCGCATACAGAAGAATATTTCGCACGATTGCTTGAAAAAAAAACACGGCCACACTATACTCTGCCAGTCGTTCAGGAACAACGGACGACCAGCGAGGTGTGTCAATGAAACTCTCCAATCTGATCGATCCGCATCTGGTGCTGCTCGGCGCCGACGTAGGTACCATCGACGGCGCCATAGCGGCGGGGCTCAAGGCCATCACCGCCCTCTATCCACAGGAAGTCAAATACGACGAGGTGATGCAGAGGCTCGACGAGCGCCGTCTGCTTGGGGGGACCTGTTTCCCGTCGGGCATTTCGATACCCCACGCCCGGCTCCAGGCCTTCAACGACTTCATCATAGCCGCCATCGTCCCGAAGAAACCCATAGTCTCCGACGAGAAATGCATCGACGCGAGCTGCAGCGACGCGCCGCCCATACGCATAGTCTGGCTGATACTCCTGTCCCAGACTTCCTCCACCATCTACCTGAATACGCTCGCCAAGTTGATGGAAGCCTCGAAGAACGACGCCATGATGGCCAGCCTGACGAACGCCGAGTCTCCGGCGCAGTTCGTGTCGGTGATAGACGATGCAGGCTACGTGGTAAAGAAGAACCTGGTCGTCACCGACATCATGAGCAGGGATGTCGTTTCAGTGAAGGAAACCGCGACACTGAAAGAAGTCCTGGACGTCATCTACCAGAAAAAGCTGCACTACGTCCCCGTCGTGAACGACTCAGGCGCGCTTGTCGGCGAGCTCGGCGTGCTCGACCTGCTCAAGGCGGGAATTCCCGATTACGCGTTCCGCATCGGCAGCCTGAAGTTCCTCGCCGAACTCGAGCCGATGACCGAACTGCTGCAGAACGAGGACAAGATCCTCGTCGGTTCGATAATGCAGAAGCCGGTTCCCATTGGTCCCTCCACTTCGGTCATCGAGGTGGCCTTCGAGATGGCGCGGGGCAAGAAGCGCCATTACGCCGTCGTCGAGGACGACCGCCTCATAGGCGTGGTGTCGTACATGGACATCGTGTTCAAGGTACTGCGAGCCTGACGGAGGTGATATGAATATACCAATCATCGTATCACTGGTCCTCTTCGCCTTGGTCTACATCGCGCTGACGACCGAGATCATCAACAAAACGGCAGCGGTACTGCTCGGCGCCATGATAATGGTATTCGCTGGCATCATCGACCAGCAAGCCGCCTTCGCCCATATCGACTGGAACGTCATCTTCCTTCTCATAGGCATGATGATAATCATGAACATCACGAGGCAGACCGGGCTCTTCCAGTACGTCGCCATCAAGATAGCCAGGTTCTCTCGCGGCGAGCCGCTCGTCATCCTGATCCTGTTGTCGCTGGTCACGGCCCTGTTCTCGGCCTTCCTGGACAACGTCACCACGGTGCTGATCATCGTGCCCATCACCATATTGATAGCGGTGGAGCTGGGCATCACGCCGGTTCCCTTCGTCGTCACCATAGCCATAGCCTCGAACATCGGCGGCACGGCTACCATGATAGGCGACCCGCCGAACATCATGATAGGAAGCGCCGCCGGACTCGGATTCCTGGACTTCATAGTCAACCTCGCGCCCGTGGTCATCGTGATACTGCTGGTATTCTGCGGCATGGTCGCGCTGTTCTTCAGGAAGCGGCTCAAGGTATCGAACGAGCGCAAGGCGCGCATCATGAACTTCGACGAGACCAAGGCGATAGAAGACCCCAGGCTCCTGGTCAAATCCCTTTCGGTGATAGGCATCGTGGTGCTCGGCTTCCTCCTGCACGGCGGGCTCCACCTCGAGGCTTCGACGATAGCGCTGAGCGGCGCGGTGGTCCTCATCATCATTTCGGGGAAGAAGGAACTCGAGCACCTGTTCGCCGAGCTGGAATGGACGACGATATTCTTCTTCATCGGCCTCTTCATGCTCGTGGGCGGACTCGTCGAAGTCGGCGTGATGTCCAAGGCATCGGCCTGGTTGATAGAAGCGACAGCGGGGCACCTGCGGCTCACGCAGTTCGTCATCCTGTGGTTCTCGGGGATCCTGTCGGCCATAGTCGACAACATACCTTTCGTTGCGACGATGATACCCCTCATCAAGGACATGGGCTCGCAGCTCGGCCCGGAGGCGGTCGAGCCCCTGTGGTGGACCCTTGCGCTCGGCGCCTGCCTGGGCGGCAACGGCACGCTCATAGGAGCGTCGGCCAACGTCGTCTCGGCGGGCCTCTCCGCCAAAAGCGGCCACCCGGTGAGCTTCTGGGACTTCACGAAATACGGCATCATCTTCACAGTCATGTCGCTGCTCGTCTCGACCCTCTACGTCTACATCCGCTATTGAGCTTGCCGGGCCTTCCGCGAGCCCTGATGAGGGCCGCTAGGTTCTTTTCATGGAAATAAAAAGCGGAAAACCCCGGGCAGGCAGGCAATTCAGCGTTGCGCCGAGGGCGCTCCCGACTTATAATGGAAAATATCCACATAATTTGGGAGGTATCCGTGCGCTTGAACAAAATCCAGGTATTTTGTGCCATGGTGGCAGTGTTGGCAATATCGTGCGCCACCGCTCCGCCAGCGGTCGACGACACGACACCTAAGCCCGAGACCGAGATGGCCAAGGCAACGGAAACCCGAGCCTACATCAAGGAAAACGGGCTGGAGGCTTACGCTCCCGACAGCTTCAAGAAGGCCGAAGACGGTTTCGCTGCGGCGGAAGAAGTCTACGGTACCGACAATGCCAAGGCAAAAGAACTCCTGGACACTGCCCTGCCGCTCTACGAGCAGACGGTGAGCGATGGCTTCGCGAAGAAAATAAGCGAAAAGATGCTTGCCGCCGACACGTCCAAAGCCAAGGCCGACGAAGAGAAGGCAAAGGTAGCGGCGAGTGAAAGCTATGCCGCGGCCGAAGCCGCGTACGCCAAGGCCAAGGCCGATGGCGACGCCGGACGCAATGAAGAGGCTGTCGCCTCGTATCTGGAAGCCGCGAAAAAATACGAAGAAGCGGCCACGCAGGCTGCGGCGGCCCGGGTCAAGGCGGAAACCGCCCTTGATTCGGCCGATGGCTCGATCCAGTCGACCACCGACCGCATGCAGGCTATCGACACCGAAATGCAGACCGAGGAAGGGGGCACAAAGTGAGGCGCGTTCAAAAGACATGGCTCATTCTGGGCCTGCTCCTGGTCCTGGGCAACGTCGCGGCCTTCGGCCAGAATTCGCTGACGGAAAACCAGAATTACCGCAAGGCACTCGACATGCAGCGGATGGCGAAGCAAGCCTACGATGCCGGCGACTACCAGAAATCCATTGAGTATTCCCGGCAGGCCGAGGAATTGTCGAAGGTTGCGCTCGTAGAGGCCGAGACCCAGCGCATACGCTGGGTGGCGTACAACACCAAGTACCGCGCATCGGAACGCATAGCCTTCGGCGAGAGGAACCACGCGGCTACCCGCTATCCCGAACTGTGGTCGCAGGCCAAGGCTTCCTACGGAATCGCCCAGACAGCGTTCGACGCGGAAGAGTACCAGGCCAGCGTCGATGCCGGCAACAAGGTGCTCGAGCTGATGGCCCAGGTGGAGGCGGAACAGAAAGCCGTGGCTGCCCCCGTTCCAGCACCGGCCGGCAGGCAGGTCCTGCCCGCGGCGTACGAGGTCAGGCTAATGGAATCAGCGCGGGACTGCTTCTGGCGGATAGCCGGGTACCCCTTCGTCTATGGCGACCCGTGGAAATGGCGGGTCCTCTACGAGGCGAACAAGGACAAGCTGCCCGACCCGGCCAATCCTGACCTGATCATGCCGGGCACCCTGCTGACCATCCCGAGCATATCGGGCGAGAAGCGCGAGGGAACCTGGATTCCGGAACCGTAGCGGAAACGAACTGGTCAAGGCGCGCCGCATCAGGCGCGCCTTGGCCGCTCGTAGAGCCTTATCTCTTCTTCGGATGAGCGATAAGGTCCGCCAAGTATGGTTTCTTTTGTAGATCGCCCACCAGGCCGGCTTCACGCTGCTTGTTGACGTAGGATGGGTCCTGGAAGCTGTAGCGGTAGTTCGTGTGGATATCGTAGCTTCCGTTCATCAGCGCGAAGGAATCCTCGGTCATCACGAGTTCCTCGTCGGTAGGGATGACGTAGACCTTGACCGGGCTGTCCGGCGCGCTTATCTCCAGTTCGGCGTTTCGGCACTTGGCCTTCTCGTTTCGCGCCGTATCCACCTTGATTCCCATGTTCTCGAGTCCCACGGTCGCCAGGTGCCTGGTGACGGGACCCATCTCGCCGACGCCGGCGGTGAAAACGATCGCGTCCACGCGGCCAAGCGCCGCGTAATAGGCGCCGATGTACTTCTTGATGCGGTAGCCTTCTAGCGCCTGGGCCGCTATGGCGATCTTGTCGCCCTCCGCGGCGGCGTTCTCGATGTCGCGCCGGTCAGACCAGCGTCCGGTGATCCCGAGTACGCCCGACTGCTTGTTGAGCGCCTTCTCGACGTCGGCGGCAGAAAGGCCGGCCTTCCTCATCATGTGGAAAATGATGCCCGGGTCGATGTCGCCCGAGCGGGTGCCCATCACGAGGCCCTCGAGCGGGGTCATGCCCATCGAGGTGTCGTAGGAGCAGCCGTTCCTGATGGCGTTGATTGACGATCCGTTGCCGATGTGGGCTATGATGATGTTTGTCTCGAAGGGGTCCTTGCCCAGGAGCACGGCGGCCCGCTTGGCGGTATACAGGAAGCTCGTGCCGTGGAAGCCGTAGCGCCGTACGCTGTACTTCTCGTACCATTCATGCGGCAGCGCGTAGAGATAGCTGGTGTCGGGCATGGTCTGGTGCCAGGCGGTGTCCATGATGGCGCACTGGGGCACGCCGGGGAGCACGGCCTCGGCAGCCTCGACGCCCATGATGTTGGCGGGGTTGTGCAAGGGGGCAAGAGCGATGAGGTCCTTGAAGGTGGCCAGAGATTCGTCGTTGATCAGAACGGAACGGGCAAACTGCATGCCGCCGTGGACCATGCGGTGGCCGACGACGCTGATGTCCTTCATCGACCCCACGACGCCGTACTGCTGGTCGGTGATGGTCTTGAGGATCAGCTCTATAGCGACGATATGGTTGGGACACTCGTGCTTGAGACCTACGTCGGCGACGCCAGATGCCTTATGGTTTATTATCGAGCCTTCCTGCCCGACACGCTCGACGATTCCGCTGGCGAGTACGTTTTTCTGGTGCCAGTCGTAGACCTGATATTTGACGGAAGAGCTTCCGCAATTGAGTGTGAGAATGACCATGGGTTCTCCTTGTCGTGGTTTAAGTATCCATTGTAGCCGAACAGAGCGTTGCCAACAAGTATCGGGAACCCGCAGGCCTCAGTTCGAGAGCATCACCTGGAGTATCTGGAGCACGGGGAAGATGATGCAGACGATGATGAAAACGACATCGAGTATCAGCATTGTGCGCTCGCTGCGCTCGACCTTGACTATCTCGTAGACGTTCTGCAGCGCGTCCAGGCGGCGTTCGACCGACCTGGTCCAGCCCGAGGTATTGAAGATGCCGCAGATATGTTCGTACACCGTACCCAGAAAGTAGTCGCCTATGATCTTGGCGCTGTTCTCGAGATTCTCGAGGATGAATAGGGCATCCAGACGCAGGGCCTGGATGTTGCTGAACTTCTTGCGCAAGACGCCTGTCTTGAGTTTCTTGCTCTTGCGGGAAATGGCGTGTACGTCATCCTCGGCCTCGTCGAGCCACTTGTCGAGAAGTTTGTCCAGGGTACGGAGCTCGAGGTACTGGTAGTTTGCCAGCTCGCATATGAGGAGGACATCCTCGTAGTCACGATCGGAGTCTATGATGATGCAGCGATCCATGTCGAAAACGGCAAGGTCGTGGCCGGAATACGAGAATGGATTGCTCATCGTCTTGCGGATCTGCGACTCGTGCAGCGGGTAGTCCCACGGCTCGCCCGACAGCAGCGTCGTCAGCGTGCGCTCGTTGTCGTGCATGAAATTGACGGGTTCGACGCCGACATCGGCAAAGCAGTAAGCGAGGTAGCTTTCGCACTCGGGATCGGTGCGCGGATGGGATACCGCCGGCAGTACCTGCTCGAAGACTGCGCGATACCTCTCGTCGACATAGGAATCAAGGTCGCGGATGGTGTGCGATACGGGCTTTGACTCGATGCCATGCAGATCCTCGAGCGTCGCGTTGACTTTGAGCCTGACGATTACCGATAGAACGCCTTCGTCGTACAAACGCGCGGAGGCGGCGAAACCTTCTATGGAGTCCTCGCTGTACAGCTTCTTGAGCCCTGAACGCAGGTCTACGCACAGCGGAGTAGGCATCGTCAGCGAGGCCGGCGTATCGCGGCGCCTGGCCAGGCGCATGCCAGGGATGCCGGGCAACAACGCGGCGGCCTTGGTGAGGTCGATGGAGCGGCCGATATCGTAAAACGCGATCCTGACGATCTCCACGGCGTACACGGGCGCCTTGCGGGCACGGGTGGCGCGGGATTTCGTCACGGGACTCATCTTCCGGCCTCTACGCGGGCGACGACCTTGTTCAGCACCTGGAGCACGAGCACGCTGCCCTCGGGTACGATGTACGGCATCGTGAAAAGCCGCCCGGGATGGTCCACCGATATGAGCGGCACGCGGGGACCGGTCGGCGGCTCGACATAGAGAACCGAGCGCAAGGGATACGGGTACTCGGGCAGGCTCTGGGAAAAGAGGCCGGAAGCGATGCCGTCCGCGGCGGCAGGGGCCGCGAACACGATGGTGACCGCCGCGGACGGATCCACGAGCGCGCCCGGGTCGGCGAGCTGCGCCACGATGGTCCCCGGGCGCTCGCGGCCTTCGGGGCCCCGCACGGTGAACTGGAACGCTATGCCCGATTTCTCAACCTGCAGCGCGGCGTCCTGAAGCGACAGGCCGACTAGATCCGGTACCTTGACCTTGGCCTTCTCGGGGCCGCGGGACACCACGAAGGTGAGCTGGGTCGGCCCTGACAGGTCGACGTTAGGCGCGGGCGATTGCTCGAGGATGGTGCCCGCGGGGCTCTTGTCGTAGATGTAGACCGGCGGCTCGCGCACCGTAACGAGCTGGCGGGTCGAGCCGAAGACGGTCTGCAGGTGAATTTTCACCTCGTCGACCGTCTGGCCGACGTAATCGCCGACCTTGTCCTGCGCGGCACCCCTGGATACGACCAGCGCTATCCGCCGGCCGGCCTTGACGATGGCGCCCGGCGACGGATCCTGCTCGAGTATCCTGCCCCTGGTCTCCGGATCGTTCGAGAAGCGCAGCGATACCCGCGGGTAGAGTTCTTTCTCCTGCAGCTTGACAAGCGCGGAAGACAGCTCCATGTCGACGACATCGGGTACCAGGGTCTGCTCCTCGCCCCGCAGGGCAAGGAAAAACGCGATGAGTCCCGACAGGCCCATGAGTACGACGAGCGAAACGAGCGCAATTACGGCGGTGCGATAATGCCGAGGATCGATATCGTCGAGCTTTCTGAAATCCAGCAATGAGCGAAAATCCATGCATGACTCCCGTGCGGGCCGATCGGACGGCGGACGACCAGAATGGTTACAGGTGCGGTGCAGCGGTGCGAGGCAGGCCGAGACGCGAACCGACGAGTCCCCGCGCGCCATTCGCGAAATCCTTGAAGTCCATGGCCTTCTTGCCGCGCGACTGCAGACGCGTGAGGGCGAGCTGCCCCTCTCCCGTTTGTACCATTATACCCCGCGACTTGTCTACCGAAATGATGGTTCCAGGCTCGGCGCCGCTCTCTTCCCCGGGGTATGGCCTCACGGCCATCAAGCCCAGCCGTTCGCCTGAAAGACCCGTAAACACGCCGGGCCAGGGATGGAAGGCCCTGGCCTTCGCGTCAAGCTCGACTGCGGGGGCGTGCCAGTCGACCAGGCCGTCATCCTTGGAGATGGCCGAACTCCAAGTGGCGGCTGCCTCGTCCTGCGGCTCGCCCCGGTCCGTTCCCGAGGCGATGGCTTCCATCGCCTGAACCAGCAACTCGGCGCCGACGGCCGCTGACATGGCAGACAGGCTTTCAGTCGTCTCGGTACCGTCGAGGACCAGCTCCCGCCTGCACAGCACGTCGCCCGAGTCCATCTTCGGGGCTACCCGCTGGACGCTGACGCCCGTGACGCGGTCGCGGTTCAGTATGGCGTAGGGTATGGGCGCGCAGCCTCGCCAGCGCGGCAGGAGCGACGGGTGGACGTTGATGCCGCCACGGGGAAACAATGCCATGAACTTGGGCCCGAATATGGTTCCATACGCGAACACAACCAGAAGTTCCGGCCGCATGGCGGAGACGGCCTCCCTCTCGGCGGGTCCGAGCCGCGCGGGAGCCAGCACGGCAACGCCCAGTCCAGAGGCCGCATCGGCTACCGCGGTGTTCGAGACACCCAGGCCCCTTCCCGAAGCCGACGGTGGATTGGTCAGGACGCCGACAAGTTCTCCGCGGGCGGCGACCGCCTCGAGCGCCGGAACGGCTATGGCCGGGCTGCCGGCGAAAAGGATCCGCACGGCCGCTACGCCCTCATGCGCTTTTCGTACTGCGCGAGCAGGCGATCCCGGCTTTTCTCGGGCAGGCGGTCGGTGAACAGCACGCCGTTCAGGTGGTCGAGCTCGTGCTGGATGACGCGCGCCAGGAAACCGTCGGCGCCGAGCACGAAACGGCGGCCGCGCTCGTTCCAGGCCTGTACGCGTATCTCCGCTGGCCGTTCAAGGTCGGCGTAGACGCCGGGGATGGACAGGCAGCCTTCCTCGAACGATACGAGCTCGACGCTCGTCTCGACGATCTCCGGATTTATGAAGACGCGTTGCTTGTCGCCGTCTATCTGCATGACGAACAGCCTATGTCCCAGGCCGACCTGCGGCGCGGCGAGCCCCACGCCCTTGCCGAGCTTCATCGTTTCGAACATATGTCCGACCAGTGTGGCGAGTTCCTCGTCGAATCGTTCCACCGGCACGGCTTTGATCCTGAGCACCTCTGCGCCTATCGTAAAAATATCAAGCATCTTCAGCTTACTCCTGCACAACAATATAGCCATGGTTGCCAAGCGGGCCAAGCGCCGCGCCCGCCCCTCCTGGTTGCGCGCCCGGGAGCCAGGTCCTTAGTTGCGCGGAGGCAGTCCGGACAGGTCGAAGCGGTCGCCGATGCCCAGCCCGACGCGGCCGAACCAGCCCAAAGGGGCCTCGAGCGCGTGCCGCACGTAATGACCGCTCTCGACGGGCGCCAGCGAGCCGGGCTCCATGTCGCGGATCTCCTTGATGGTGCCGTCGGCGCCAAGGTAGGCGATCGAAAGCGGGATGAGGGTATTCTTCATCCAGAACGACATCATGCGGTCATCGCTGTAGACGAACAGCATACCCCGCCCGTCGGCCAGCTCCTTGCGGCCCATGAGGCCAGTCTCCTGCTCCGACGGGCTCTCGGCCAGCTCGACGAGGATTTCAACCGCGCCAGACCTGAGGATCGCGGTGCCGAGACCGGACTGGGGCCTGCCTGAGGACTTTCCAGCAGGCACGCACGAGCCGAATACGAGCGGCGAGAGCACGGCGACGGCGAGCAGGATGGCGGCGATCACGAGCAAAGCCCCGGCGACCCTGTGCTGGACAGGCAGGCGGGACAAAAAAGACGGCTTGTTCAAGGTGGCCTCCGGAAACTATGGCGGACAGCATAGACCGTTTCACGGAGGCCCGGCAAGCTCGCCTGTCGGCGCGCCGTTCACTTCTTCTTCGACGAACGGAATTCCAGCTCTCGCCTGCTCAGGACGAGGACAACACCCAAGCCCTCTTCGTTGTTGAGGTCTTCGAGTTCGGCCATCGTGCCGACCAGTTCCATCTCAAGCTCGTCCCGGCGCCGCCCCACCAGCGTGCCGTAGTAATTTGCTATCTCCGGCTGCACCGGCCCCTCGAAGACGTGGCGGAGGTAACGCTCATCCTCGTCGGACAGGAGGAGGTCCTTGGCCGATATGGCGCAGAACGAGCGGTCGTCTCCGAAGTCGTAGCCGACCTTTACCGAGCGGGAGCCCCTTGTATAGAAGAATTTGAGCACTTCCTCGGCGACGCGCATCAACTGGGCGGCATCAGAATTCATGTCTCCTCCATTCGCGCAGCCATTCGAGCACCGGCAACAGCAACCCCGCGGTCAGGCCGCCTGAGAAACCGTTGTTGTACAGGTCGAGTCCGCCGTGCAGCGTGCCGACCACCTGCACGAGCACGAGGTGTATCATGCCGCCGACGAAGCCGGCCAAGGGGCCGTACTCGCCGGAAATGGGCGCCAGCGTGCAGGCGAACAGCACGGCGAGCTGGCTCGTCGGTTTGTCGATGCCGTAGTTGGACAGCAGGGACATCGCCACGACACCCAGCATCGGAGGGAGGACGTTCAGGGGATGCTTGCCGAAGGCGGAGAATCCGACGATCGTCATGACGGCTCCCAGCACCGGGCCATTCCAGGAACCGCCGATCGCCAGCACCACCGCGCACGCGAGCAGACCCATGACGCCCATATTGACGAACGTGGCCCCGAGTCCGTAGTAGCGTACGAAGTCGCTGACCAGGCGCCCCGGCGACGCCAGGAGCCTGCGGTACGCCGAAGCCCAGCCCGCATCGCTGCCCATGCCGGCCACGATCAACGCGACGAAAAAGGCCCCGAGGTACGGCAGCACGTTGAGCGGGCCGAGCTCGGCCCAGCGGAAGCTCGGGGTAAGCGGCACTCCGAACGCCTTGAGCCCCGACATGACCACGGTGCCGATGAGGCCTGCGGCGAAGCCTATGTTGTAGAGGTTGTAGCCTTTATGGAAATCAAGCACGTGACGCGCGATCGGCGATATCAGGAATCCGACGAGCGCCCCGACAGCCACCGCGGCGAACAAATTCCACGGCGCCGCAATGCCGAGTCCGAACGCCACTTCGCTGGATAACGGCGCGAGTGCGGTGCCGAACAGCGCCACTATTATGTTCTCGCCGAAGGGACGGCGGCTCGCCTTCGAATACAGCCAGGCCCCCAGAAAACCTGGCCAGACATTGACGATGTTCTTGCCGAACAGCGAGAAGCCGGCGATCGTGAATATCGCCGCGATGGCCGGACCCGAGACCGAAGCGCCTGAAAACCTGAGCAAACCCAGGGCCACGAGCACGCACAGCGCCGAGTTGATGAAGGCCGGCCCCATGCCCGCGATCTCCGCGTAGTCGTTGATCAGGATGTCGGGGCTGACGATGATGGAGCCGAGCCCGCGCGCAATCGCAGGCAGGTCGAAGCCCGATGCCGCAAAGCCGTAGGCGAAGAGGAATCCGAGGAAACAGACCAGCGCCACGCGGGCATGCCTTGATTCTGTCCCGAAATCTTTTGGCGGGGGTATATAGGGGTAATTGACCATCGTGTCGTATTCTTGACGGAATGTCGGCTGCCGTCAAGGAAAATGTTCAGGTCAACAGCATCTCCGTCGCGCGGTACCGGCCGGTATTTCTTGACAGACGGCCGCCACCCCCCGGATACTGTGCAAAGGGGTGCCCGAAATGAAATTACTGGTTTTCATCCTCAATAAGGCGGAATTCCTCGAAGGTGTCCTTGAAGCATATGTCGAGGCTGGCATAGGCGGAGCTACCATCATCGATTCGGTAGGGATGGGACACTTCCTTGCCAGCGAAGTTCCGCTTTTCGCGGACTTCAAGGACTTCATGAAGGGCAACAAGCCCTGCAACAAGACCATCATTTCGATAGTCAGCGATGATTCCGTGATACCGAGGCTTAAATCAATCATCGACGAAGTCGTAGGCGGCATGGACAAGGCAGGTACGGGCATCATGTTCACTGTGCCCGTCGACTGGGCATCGGTTCCGATACAAGCCGGCGACGACCGGGGAGGCTCAGCGCCATGATACAGTTCGGTACCATCCTCAAGCCTTCGTGCGTCGCCGTCGGAGTCGAGGCGTACGACAAAGGCGCCGCCCTCGAAGCGGTCACCGGGCTGCTGGTCGCCGGAGGCGGCGGGAGCGACGCGGCACGTTTGCTGTCGGAGGTCCTTGCCCGCGAGGCGATGGCATCTACAGGCATCGGCGACGGCGTCGCGGTCCCGCACGCATTGTCTGAAGAAATCAACGATACGAGCATGGCGGTGGCCAGGCTCTCCAAACCCATCGACTTTGACGCCATCGATGGCGTCAAAGTCGACCTGTTATTCCTGCTGGTCGGCCCGAATGGAACCTCGGTCCATCTACAGCTCCTGTCCAAGCTTGCCCGCCTGCTCCACGACCCGGATTTCAGGCAGGCGGCGAGAGACGCGCCGGACGCGGAATCGCTCGCCAGGCTCCTGTACGACAAGGACTGACGTCGCACCGCCGGCACAAGGACACAATAAACAAGCCCCCCGGGGATGCCGGGGGGCCAGAAAAGACGGCGCTTGATCTGAAAGGCTCAGTACGACTTGCCCTCGCGGGGCTTTCTGACTTTGCGCAGGAGCTTGCGGCGCATGGCCTTCTCTTTGCGGTTGCGGATCGCGGAGGGTTTTTCGAAGTACTCGCGTTTCTTCCACTCGCGGATGATGCCCTCTTTTTCCACCATGCGCTTGAAGCGCTTGAGGGCCTTTTCGAGCGGCTCGTTGTCGTCTACGATGATCTGGCTGATAAAAAATCACCTCCCCTCGATCGCGGG
>CAZNXK010000034.1:0-29785 GCA_964576835.1 uncultured Treponemataceae bacterium
CGTGTTGGAGTTTTCCGCCCGGAAGGTCGGGCCGAACGTGTAGACCTTGCCCAGGGCCATGCAGTAGGTCTCGACGTTCAGTTGCCCGGATACCGACAGGTAGGCCTTCTTGCCGAAAAAGTCCTTGCCGTAGTCCACCGGGCCGCCGCCCTTGGCGATGGCGTCAAGGTCGAGCGTCGTGACCTGGAACATCTCGCCGGCGCCTTCGCAGTCGCTGGCGGTGATGACAGGCGTGTGCACGTAGCGGAAGCCGCGGTCGTGGTAGAAGGTGTGGACGGCATAGGCCATCTCGTCGCGCATCCTGGCCGCGGCGCCTATGGTGTTCGTCCTTGGCCGCAAATGCGCTATCTCCCGGAGGAACTCGAGCGAGTGAGCCTTCTTCTGGAGCGGGTAGGTATCCGCGGGGCATTCGCCTATCACCTCGATGGCGCTCGCCTTGAGCTCCACCGGCTGGCCGGCGGCAGGCGAGTCGACGAGGGTACCCTTGACCGCGAGCGCGGCCCCGGTCGTCGTCCTTGCCAGCGCGGCGGCCACGCCGGGAGCCAGAGCGGCCGCGTCGAAGACGCACTGGAGCCCGGTGAAGCACGAACCGTCGTTGAGTTCGACGAATGTCGCATTCTTGGTCTCGCGCTTGGTGCGGGCCCAGCCTTTCGCGGTGATCGCGGTGCCGACGGAACGTTCCGCCAGGATGGTTTTAATGTCCTTCATGGCATAGTGATACCATCGAGGGCGGCCCAAGGTCAAAGGCCCAGGCGCCCCGGTTTTTCTATTGGACGATTTAGTGGTATTATGTTTCGTATCCTCGTTCCGGAGCGTGTCATGTATTACAGCACTGTCGTAGCGTATATCCTGTGGGCCCTGGGCGGTTTCGGCGCGCTTGGCCTGCACCGATTCTACCTCCGGAAGATTCCGACCGGTTTCCTGTGGATGTGCACGGGCGGACTGGCCTATGTCGGCGCCATATACGATTTCCTGACCCTGTCGGGCCAGGTACGCGACGCCAACATGCGCGCCGGCTACCGGGAGGCCCTGAACATGACGCCGCGCGACCATTTCGTCCTCCGCGACCGCTGGGCGGAGCCCGAGTTCGCCCAGGCGCCGCGCGCCAAGGAATCGATAGAGAAGGCTATCCTGCGTACGGCCAAGAAGAACGGCGGACTGGCGACCCCAGGCGAGATAGCGATCGAGAGCGACTTCTCGACCGACGACGCCAGGGCCGCGCTCGAAAAGCTCGCCGCCAAGGGTTTCTGCGAAATGCGCGTACGCCCCTCGGGCGTCATAGTCTACCGCTTCCCCGAATTCTGCAAGGGCGACGATGGTTTCGAGCCGGGACTGTGAAAGTCGCGCAAGCGGGAACAGGCTTTGTGGCCTTTCACCGCTGCGGCGATATATGGTCATGTGCCGCAACTGATGTATAATGATCGTGTTGGACAGAGGAGCATGGATTTTTTATTTCTTTCCAGAAAAGGATTGCAGGGTATATGAAAAAAACTGTTATAACCTCGAGGCTTGCAATTGTCGTTTTTCTTCTCTCTTTGCCGTACTTGTCAGCCTCGGCGCAGACAGACAAAGTGATGTTTCCCGAAAAGCAACAAACCGCCTCCAGGTATGCTTTGAGCGTATCGACGAGCCTTGGCCTGCTTTTCGGTACCGCGCAGGAATTCGTTTTTGAAGACGGATACAAGGTCAGTGAACTTGACTGGTCGATCAAGCCCCTCACTTACTGGGGGGCGCGCGTTTTTTTGTCCGGTTCCAGCGGCTTTGAGGCTTCGGTTGACCTCAGATCAGGTTTCGACGGATTCACCGGTTCCATCACAGATTCCGATTATCTGAATGGCGATGGCGACAAGACACATTATTCTGTCCACGATTGCTACACTGAGCGTGCCTTTCTCTTTGATTTCAAGGCAGGCTGGGTAGTCAAGGCGTCGAGGACCGTCACTCTCACGTTCAAGGGCTCGGTGGAGGCGATGGACTTCAAGTGGTCGGCTCGCGATGGATACCTGCAATATCCAGCTGAATTGGTTTATCCCTATACGCCATGGTCGGAGGATGTCGCCAAATCGGGAATCGTCGGCACCGGTATTACATATACACAAAACTATCTTGCTCTTGGAGCGGCTCTGGGCCTGCGTCTCGATATCAAGAACGGATGGGAAGTGATGGTTGGATTTGGCTACTCGCCGCTCGTGTACTGCAATGATGTGGACAACCATCTGTTCCGCGGCATCGATTTTTACGAGACGATGTCCGGAGGCTTTCTGATCGAACCGGAGGCCGCATTGTCGTTCGCGATCGATTCAAGAAGCCGCCTCGTTTTGGATGCTTCGTATCGTTTGGCCAAGGGGCTTGTCGGAGACACGAAAATGGTTTTCACAAGCGCTCAAAGCACGTACCCTCCGGGAAGTTACATGATCCTCAAAAATGGTGGCGGGGCTGCCTATTCGGCCCTGGATCTGGCACTGAGATATGAAATGAATCTATAGCGTTCAAAAGGTGTCATTTATTTCGACCTTTGCAGCCCGCGGCATTTCCGTTTTCACTATAATGATGACTCGAACAATTTCTCGTTTCTCGGGCTTTGACATGCCGCTGAAATTGTATAAATTCAATGCCTGTCGATGAAAGGAACCCGATGCGAAGGATAGTCTTCATGGCGGCGTTGACCGTCTTTGCGTTCGCGGACTTGGCCACGTGCTCGCCCAGGTCGCCGGTCGGCGTGGTGCTCGACCAGACGCCGGTCATTTCGGGCGGACTGGGCTGGGGCGTAGTCTCGCTGTCGTACGCCAAGCTCCTCCTCGAGCCATCGTTGACCGCAGCGGCCGCGGGCTCGGCCAGGCGGAACGAGGTCGGCAAGGTCGTGGCCCGCTCGAGGATATTCGAGGGTCGTGACACTGGCGTCTGGTACAAGGTGGAAATCGAACCGAGCGGCGGATGGCTGCACGAATCGTCTCTGAACGTCTATCGGAGCGAGGCGGAGGCCAGGAAGGCCGCGGAGTCCGGCTCGTGAATCTACAGGCAATGTTCGTCTACATCCTGCCGCCTTTCGTCGGCGCGGGCATCGGCCTTTTTACCAACTGGCTCGCCATCAAGATGATGTTCAGGCCATTGCTCGAGCGCCGCGTTCTGGGGCTGCGCGTTCCGTTTACCCCCGGCATCCTGCCCAGGGAACGGGGACGCATCGCCCGATCGCTTGGCGATACGGTAGCCACCGACCTTCTCGACGAGGCAACCGTGGCTGCCCGCCTCCGCAGCCCGGCCTTCAAGGGCGCGATAAGGGATGCGGCGCTAGCGGCGGGTCGCAGGGCACTTGAGTCCAGGCCCGCCGAGCTTGGTTCCGGCCTTGACAAGCGAATCATCGCGCTGGCCAGGGAGTCGGCCGTCAAGGCGCTGTCTGGCCTCGTTTCGTCGGCTACGTTCTCCGAGGCGGTTTCCGCGGGGGCGGGCTCGGCGCTGGAGCTGGCAAGCGGACTCGAGATAGCCGAACTGGTAGACCGTGAGGCGATCGCAAGGATAGCCAGGGCTTTGGCCGGTCCAGACGGCCGCGACAGGGTCGCCTCGGGAATAGCCGGAGTGGTCATTACGGCCCTCGAGAGGGCAGCCGCGGAAGGCAAGGCCGTATCGTCGTTCGTGGACGCCGAGGCTCTGCGCTCATTCTCGGCAAGGGCCATAGACGGCGCGTACCCGGTATTGCTCGAGACGCTTGACGGAATACTGTCCGACAAAGCCGTATCGGCGTCGATGGAAAAAGCCGGAGCGCGCATACTTCGCCGGGCGCTCGACCGTTTCAACTCGGTGCAGCGGTTTTTCATAGGGCTGGGACAATACGAGAAAGCCATACTCGACAACATGCCAGCCACGATAGCTGACTTCTCCGAGGCCATCGGAACGTTTATGGCGGAGCCGACGACGAGGCGCGCCGTTGTCGCCAGGGTTTCCGCCGCCGTCGCTGAGCTGGCGGACAGGCCGCTGTCGGGAATGGAATTCCTGTCCGGCCCGGAAGCCAGGGATGCAGCGAGGGAAAACCTGAAAGCAACGCTGTCTGGCGCGTTCTCGTCCATAGACGCGACGGCGATGGAAGGGGTGGAAACCGGTCTCCTTTCGCACGGCACCGTAGGCGACATCCTGGGAGCCTTTCCCGGCTTGTCTGACAGCCTGGGGCCGGCGCTCGCGAGATGGGCCGCTGGCCTGTTCACGGGCGGTCAGGACCCCTCGAGGGCGGCAGGGCGCGTGGCCGCGGCGTTCTTCGCCGGCTTCGCCTCGAGATTCAGGGAGCGTTCCGCGGACTCTCCTCTGGGCCAGACAATTTCCATTGACGAGGCTGCGCTCGAGTCGCTCTCGGGCGCCGCGTCGGAGGCGCTGTCGGAGCTGGCGGCGGCCGAAAGCTCGGGCGTGCTGCGTTCCATCGACATACGCGAACTCGTGGTTGATAAAATCGATTCTTTGGATATGATAGAAGTCGAGCGGATGATCCTGAAGGTCGTAGACAAGGAGCTCTGGGCCATCACGATGTTCGGCGGCATACTGGGCGCCCTCATCGGTATTCTGCAAAGTCTTTTGTTCCTGTTGCGATGAGCCTTTCGCCAAGGGAACCTGAACGGAAGTCAAAAAGTGGAATCGGAAAAGACAATACTGATCGTCGATGACAGTGCCGCCTTCGCCGCGGCGATGGTCGACATGCTCGACGGAGACTATACGACTCACCTTGCGCGCTCCGCCGCAGAGGGGCTCGAACTGGCTGCGCGCCTGAGGCCGCCGATAGTATTCCTCGACATAGTGCTGCCGGACGGAGAAGGCTACGAAGTCTGCTCGAGCCTCAAGAGGATGTTCGCGCATACCCCGTTGCAGATAGTGCTGATGTCGGCGGCCTACGACGAGAACAGGCTCGACAAGATCCTGGCCGTAGGCGCGGACGATTTCATCAGGAAGCCGTTCGATTCCCTCGAATTCCAGCTCAGGCTCAAGGCCGCGCAGATACGGTTGCGGGGCCAGAGGCAGCTGATGGACGAGCGTGAGTTTTACCGGCAGGCGGTCCGCAAGGAAGAGGACCTGACCGTCAAGCTGCTCGACAGGCAGATCGGCCTCAAGGAGACGCTCGCCGACCTCGAGAGCAAGAAGGTCGGGCTCGAGCTGGAGAATACCAGGCTTGCGGCGGCAGCGCGTTTCGACGTGCTCACCGGTCTGCTCAACCGGCATAGCCTGAACGCGCGGCTGGAACTGGAAATGAGGAGATCCGACGAGGAAGGCAGCCCATTGTCGGGCCTGATGCTGGATCTGGACAAGTTCAAGTCGGTAAACGACAGCTGCGGACATGTAGCGGGCGACGATGTGCTCAGGTCGACGGGCGACGCGTTGAGAAGCTGCCTCAGACGCGAGGATTACGCCGGCCGCTACGGCGGAGAAGAGTTTTTCATCCTGTTGCCGGGCAGCTCCATGGGCGCGGCCGTGGCCATAGCGGAGCGGATACGGAATACGATAGAGAAGTCGCCGGTGGAATCGGGCGGCAAGAAAATATCCGTCACGGCTTCGATCGGAGTCGCCCCGTACATGAGGGGGGACGCCGTCGGGGATTGGGTCGGGCGGGCGGACGCGGCGATGTACCGGGCCAAGCAGCATGGCAGGAATCGCGTGGAAAGCTAGCAAGCCCTCGTATCGATGATCGCGGCCGCGGCGGCGCAGAGGTAGAAGGAGCCTGTCACGAGGAGCGGCCGGCCGCTGTCCGTCGCCTCCGCCAGCGCGGTTTCAATCGCGGCGGCCGTGTCGTCGATGCGCCGCACCCGGAACCTTTCCGCCTCGAAAGCGGCTGCGATTTCCCCGGGTTCGCTCTCCTTGAAGGTTCCTGGTTTCGTGATGATGACGTCGCTGAAAGAAGCGCGGAGAGCGGCGGCCATCGGACGGGGAGGCTTCCCCTTGGCGCAGCCGAACAACAGCGACCCGCCTCCGGGGAACAAGCCGGAAAAGTCCTCGGCGCAGGCCTTGACCGAGTCTTCCGTGTGCGCGCCGTCCAGGATGACCGTGGGGTTCCCGGCAAGTATCTCGAAACGGGCGCGGAGCCTGGCCTCGGCTATGCCGGCCACTATCGATTCCGTCTCGCAGCCGAGGTGGCGGGTCACGATGGCCGCCAGGGCGGCATTGCGTGCCTGGACCCGTCCTATCATCGGCGTGTACAGCTCGAGGGCCGCGGAAAACATCGAATCGTCGCGCCACCTGAGCGTTGCTCTCGTCCCGTCGACGCGGACGGTACAATCCGTTATTTCAGCAGCCTCGTCCAGGATGGTCAGGCCCGATCCCAGCTCCTCGGCCCGAGACCTGAAGACGGCAAGAGCGTCGGGCCTTGTCGCGCTCGTGAACACGGGAACACCCGGCTTGATGATGCCGGCCTTTTCGTACGCGATAAGAGGGATAGTCCCGCCGAGCAGGTCGGTATGCTCGAGCTCTATCTGGGTAATGGCGCAGGCGACGGGTTCGACGACGTTGGTCGAGTCGAGCCTGCCTCCCAGTCCCACCTCGATGACGGCGCTGGTGCAGCCTGAGTCCCTGAAGCACAGGAAGCCGAGCATGGTCAGGAGTTCGAAGTAGGTGGGCGACTCGCCGCCGGGGTAGTCGGTGGGGCTTGTCCGCTCGACAGCCTCCGCCAGTTCACTTGCGGCCGGCAGGAGTATGTCGTCCGCTACGGGAAGTCCGCCGATGGCGATGCGCTCGGTGAACGACAGCAGGTGCGGCGAGGTGTACAGGCCTACCGGCCCTTCCCGCCGGGCGAGGATGGCCGCTATCATGGTGGCCGTGGAACCCTTGCCTTTGGATCCGGCTACGTGGACGACGCGGTACCGCTCGTCGGGCTTGCCGAACAGCTTGCGCAGAGCCTGCATTCTGTCGAGCCGGTATTCGGTGGGTTCGAGCTTGCGCTCGAAGTTGAGGTATCGGTCAAGGTACGCGTAGACGGCGGCCGGGTCGTTGAAAGTCATATCGTCTCCCGTCGGGCAGGATAAGGCGCCTGCTTTCCTGCGGCGGCGCAGGCGCTCGAAAGGATTGCGCCCGCCGCGTCCAGCCCGGTGACCCGCTCGAATTCCTCGAAGCCCGGGCATGAATTGATTTCGCAGACGGTGAAAGCGGAGCCTGACTCATCGGCGAACAGGAAGTCGACGGTGCCGTACGCCAGGCCGCTGGCCGCGAATATCCGCCGCGCCTCGGTCCGCAGCGATGCGGGCGCGTCGAACATATCCATGACGCCTCCAGCATGCGCATTCGAAGCCAGGGCCGGGCCGCGACGCATCACCGAGACCGGCGTCGCGCCATGGACGGTTGCGTCGACTCCGGTATTTGTGAAATTGGCGAAGAAAAAGCGCACGTCCCTGCCGCGGCTGGCTTCGATATACTCTTGCGCCACGTAGTCGGCCGAGGGGTTCTCCGAAAGGCGCATAGACCAGTCGGCGGCGGTCTCGACAAGGCAGATTCCGCGCCCCATCTTGCCGAACCTTGGCTTGAGGATGAGAGGCAGGGGCAGGGCGGGCATGGCGCGCGACCGGTCGACGCGTATTGTCCGGGGGTGCGCGGCTCCGATGGAGTTGAAGAATGCCGCCGAGGCGGCCTTGTCCCTGGCCAGAGCCGTGGCGGCGGCGCTGTTGACGACGAGGACGCCCGCAGATTCCAGCGACTCGTACAATTCCGCCGGCAATTCACCCCGCAGGAGCGCGACATGGCCGCGGCAGAATGCGATAGCGTCCTGGAGCCTGCCGTTCCGAGGGTGGATGGTTGCCGCGTAATCCAGACCCAAAGCGCCCGCGGCCTGGGCCAGGCGCCTGGAGGGATAGAAGTCGCGAAGGTATGAAAGGTCGTCGGTATCGAGTCCGTAGACCAGCCGTATGCCCATAGCGCGGGAGTATAGCCGCGCAGTAGAGCTCGGGCAAGATCGTCTCGGTAGAGCCGTCAAGATCGTCTCGGTAGAGCCGTCAAGATCGTCTCTGTAGAGCCGTCAAGATCGTCTCGGTAGAGCTGTCAGTTGGCCAAGGCCAGGGACCAGGCTGCCGGCCAGGCAACGGGTCCGGCGGCAAAGGCCTGCTTGATGGCTTCCAGCAATGGCATCGTTGCGGCAGGGCCGATCGTTCTTGATATAAAGGCTCCATACGTCGAATCAGGGGATAGCCACGCAGCCGCCTCACGGTCACCCAGAACCCGCCTCGAACTCGAGCGGTAGACTGAAGATGACAGCATCGATAGCCCGGCTTCTTCGATGAAGCCTTTCAGTGCCTCCGGAGAATAGCCGGGCGCTGCCCCTGAAGCGAAGAACGACGCGTCCGCCGCGGTAAACGAGGCGAGCGCCGGCTCGTCGATATACGGGGCGACGATGGCGGGCAGGATGCCTGAAAGCGGTGCGCGTTCCGCGAACGCAAAGGTTGCGGCGAGCCCGGCGAAACCGCGTATGCCCCGCAAGGACGCCTCTCCGTCTCCGCTGGCGGAAAGAAAGCCTGCCGCGACGATGAGGTCGAAATTCCCGTGGCCGGCGGCCATGGCGGCGACTGACAAAACCTGCCCGGGGTCGGCGCATTCGGCGATGACAGGCTTGTACAGGTCTTCGACGTCGGAGAACATATAGGAAAGACGCTCGAGCGAGGCTTGGTCGCGGCACAGCCCGCAAGCCGAACCTTCAGGACAGACACGCACCGCCTCGCGGAGCAAGAGGCCGTCGTCGGCGGCTAGCACCAGTACGTTTGCGTGCCTGGGCGGAAAGGCGAGCTTGTAGAGGGCGTCCCGGAGGCCTGCCATGCCAGCCGCTGCCCCTGATTCGGCACGGTCGGTCCACGCGGTGGCGGCGGAGGCGGCTATCCCGGCGTCGAGCTCACCTGAAAGCCAGGCAGCCAGCTGCGTGTCCCGGCGCCTCAGCACATCGTCGCGGACGCCAGCCTCGAAGCCCAGGGAGCCAGGCTGGTAGAACAGCGCGCCTTTGAGCGACTCGGGCAGGTATTGCTGGGCTGTCCAGTGGCTGCGGTAGGCGTGCGGGTAGAGGTAACCCGCGCCGTGGCCAAGCCCTTCCGCGTCGCGGTTGGCGTCCTTGAGGTGGTCCGGGACCTCGGCCTTCTCCGACTCGACTGCGGCCAGCGCGTCGAAATAGGCCATGGCCGAGTTCGACTTGGGCGTGGTGGCCAGGTAGAGCGTCGCCTCCGCGAGGTGGAACTGCCCCTCGGGCAGGCCGATGCGCTCGAAGGCCGCGGCGCACGAGTCGACGACGCCTATGGCACCCGGGTCGGCAAGGCCCACGTCCTCGGCCGCCGATATGAGGAGGCGCCTGAAGATGAAGCGCGGGTCTTCGCCCGCGTAGACCATGCGCGCCAGCCAGTAGAGAGCCGCGTCGGGGTCGGAACCCCTGATGCTCTTGATGAAGGCGCTGATGGCGTCGTAGTGGTAGTCCCCGTCGCGGTCGTAGAGTACGGCCCGCCTTTGTATGCTCTCCTCGGCAGCTTCCATCGACACCGGGACGAGAGTCCCCGCCGCGGGAGGCCACGGCTCGACGCTCGTTTCCACCGCCAGTTCCAGCGCGTTGAGGAGGCTCCTCGCGTCGCCGTCGGCCACCTTGACCAGGTGCCCGAGCGAACCATCCTCGAACTCGACGCGCCATTTGCCGTAGCCGCGACCTTCGTCAGCGACCGCCGCGAGCGCGGCCGCCATCAGCTCGTCGTCCCCGAGAGGATGCAGCTGAAAGACACGGGACCTTGAGACGAGAGCCTTGTTCACCTCGAAAAAGGGGTTTTCAGTCGTCGCGCCTATGAGGATTATAGTGCCGTTTTCGACATACGGCAGGAGTGCGTCCTGCTGGGCCTTGTTCCAGCGGTGCACCTCGTCGACGAAGAGTATGGTCCTCCTGTCGTAGAGCTCGCGCTCGCGTTTGGCCGATTCGACTGCGTCGCGTATAGCCTGGACGCCCGACAGCACCGCGTTTATCGATATGAAACGGGACTTGGTGCTGTTGGCAATGACCCTTGCCAGTGTCGTCTTGCCGGTGCCCGGCGGCCCCGACAGTATGATCGACGACAGCCTATCGCGCTGTATCGCCCGCCTAAGCAGGCGGCCGGGGCCGACGATGTGGTCCTGGCCAATGAACTCGTCAAGGCTCCGCGGCCTCATCCTGTCCGCCAGCGGCCTCGACGCCTCCTTTGGCGCGGCCCCGGCGAACAGGTCGTCGCTCACCGCGGCGTCCGGCTCATTCCCGGACCCATAGTTCCCATTCTGCGCCGTTGTAGGTATTGGACCACAGCCCGTAGCCGTTTGTCAGCGCGAACAGCCTGAAGTCGCCGCCGCCCAGGTCAAACAGCGGCATCGCCGAGACCGACCGCCCCGTCAGGCTCGTGTCGAAGTTGTTGGCGTTTGAAATGATGCCGTGGTCGACTGTGGGCTCCATGCCCGCGGTGAAGGGCATCGCAAACTCGAGGTAGCCGTCGACCGGCGGCGTTGAGCTGCTGCCAGGTATACTGTTCGTTCCGACGACCAGCACCTGGTTCGTGCCGTCATCCACGTACGTCGGGGTGGAGAGGGAATAGGCATCGCCGTTGGAGTCGGCGAAGGGGCCAGCGGTAATCCACGTGCCACCATTATAGTAATATAAATATCCGTTCCTGTTCGATATGATGACATCGGTTCCGTAGGCGCAAACACCCGAATAGGCGGCACCAGTTGGGGGTTCCGTCGTAGGACTCAGATTTGTTGCAGTTCCGCTAAGGATTACGTCTCCCGCTGTAAGCCAGAATGTTCCACCACCGAAGGCCACTGAAGTTGGAACACCGACACTAGTACTAGCAATAATATTTGTGTCTTCAAAGGTGGCGACATTCAAATGATGAAACGAATAATTCGCAATATCGGTCGTAAGCGTTCTGGTATTGGCAGTAACGGCGAATAAATTACCGTTGGCAGCAAGTATCGAACTCAGATCTCGCCCCGCAGCAGGGAATGCCGGATCTACTGGTGCCCAGACAGTCCCGTTCGTCGTCGACCATACCCCCAGACCGTCGCCGGTATCTGAGTCGAAGAATGCTACATACATGTCCGTGCCGATGACCGCGGCGCTGCCGGCGAAGACGGTCGATGACGATACGCCTGACGTGTCCGCGGGAGTCCACTGGGTGGCGCCGTCCGCCTTCTTCCACAGCGTGCCTATGCCGGCGTAATAGGTGGAGCCGAGGCGGACGACGAATGACTGGCTGGAATCCTTGATGGCCTTGGTCATATTCTCGTTGGTCGGCGTCTCCGAGGCTATGCTGGCGAATATGCCGGCGGGGCCCTCGGTGCAGGATGAGAGGGCGAAGGCGGCAACTGCGATGGCGGCGATGAGCGCGCGGCGCGCGGTGGTGATTTTCATGGCGGATGTACCTCGGCTCACAGGTGGTAGGCGACCGAGAGCGTCGCCTCCATAAAGAATCCCACGCGGGTAAGCGAAGAATCGGCGAATATCTGGGGTATCACGTTGCCGTAGAGGTTGAACGCGTAGCTCATGTCGTTCGAGGCCCTCCACAGGACGGAAGAACCGGCCTTGAACAGCGGATCGATGTGCTTGTACTCGCCCAGGGCGCTGATCGCCAGCCCAAGGCCCGCCGTCGGCGCGATGGTGAAGGCGCCGAGGGGGAAGACCCTGACGGCGCGGACCGACAGCGGCGCCACGAAGAGGCGCCTGTCGTTGATGGAACCCATGAAGCCGCCTGCCAGGTCTCCGGCTATGGCCCAGTCCTGGTTCAGGAAGCCTTCGTACGACAGGGCGAACGCGAAGCCAAGCGTGGAGTTGGCTTTCTCGAACGAGGATGTGTCGGGGTTGTACCAGCCCAGCGGGACTGTCGTGCCGATCGACAGCGACAGGATGCCGTCACCGCGCTCGAAGCTGCTGTACGTGCTCGAGGCGAGTGGCCTGGGCTCATCCTGGGCAAACGCCAGCGCGCCAAGCGCGAGCGCGGCGATGAATACGGTAAGGGGAAGGGAGCGCATCGGTCCTCCGTTTGGTTTCTTTTCTGTTGCGGGTGGAATATACCACGGGCCATACAGCTCTGAAAAGGCGCGAGGCTCCCTGACGGTTACGCCCTGGCTGCGCTGCGACCCGCCCTGGCCGATGAAAGCGTCGCCCATGATGATTCAAGGCGCGGACCCGGCGTCCAGCGGAGCTCGATCTGCGCCAGGACATAGGTTTTTGCCCTGATTGCCGGAAAGTCCTTCGCCTGTCCCGGCACGTCGGCCAACGCGGGAGAAAGGTCGGTCGATGAAGGCAGCGTCGCGCAGTAGCATCCGATGCCGGCCTCGAACGGGCCGGGAGCGTAGGCAGTGGACGGGGTGGCCAGCGGCAGCTTGCCGGCGATGTCTTTCACCTGCACGGCAAGTTCATCGGGAAAGCGGAGGAACACGTCGTCCCCACGGCGTTCAATCGAGGCGAGTTCGAAGGGGCACGAGCAGCGGGAGGCGATGCCAGCAAGTGCCGCACCGTCGATTTTTTCGCCAAGCCAGGCCAGGACAGGAGCGTCGAACCAGGCCCTGGCGCTCGGCGCTCCCGCTATCCTCCAGTACGAGGCGCGCAGGTCCGCAATGGTCCGCAGGATGTTGCCCGGAGGCACCATGGCAAGGCCGATGGACGAGACCGTTTCTGTTGTTCCCAAAGCCATGAAGGCATAGTATACTTGGTCCATACTCCTGTAAAGGAAAGATATTGCCATGATGCACAGTGTAGAACGCTTGGCCTCCAAGCTTACGGTTATCCTCTCTTCATGGCCCGGCGTCGAGTGCGTCGTCTCCTGCGAGGCCGCGGAAACGGACGTCCTCGATCCGTATTTCGCGCTTGTACTCGACGTCTACTGCACCGGTCCAATCCCCGGCAACGAGGAACGGCAGGCATCCTTCGACAACCCCGGCGCTTTCGAGACGTCGAGGAGCGGAGAAAAAGACCGTTTCTTCATCAACGAAATGCCCGTGAGGCTGGAATACAAGCGGGCGAAGAATATCGAAGAGCTCGTGGCCAACCGTTTCGACACGATGTGGATATTCGGTTCATCGGGCACGTACATGCTGTACCGCCTGGTCTACGGCAACGTGCTGTACCAGCGCTCGGAGTGGCTCGACCGCATGAAGATGGCTCTCGCCGACAGCCCCCAGGAATTCTGGGAGCGCTTGCGGGAGACATACCAGCAGAAGCTGGAACACTCCCTGAGCGACCTGGGCGGCGCCGCCTTCAAGGATGACAAGCTGTTCTACTTCATATCCCTGGCTGGATTCATCCGCTCCTGCGCGTCCGTCCTGTTCGCGATCAACAGCCAGTGGGAATCGTCGGAGCGGCACATGACCGACTCCCTGATGGCGCTTCCTGTCCTGCCTGAGGACTTCGAGGGCCGCTGGGCGATGCTGCTCCGTACCGATGGCTCGATCGACCCGGCCAAGCGCTACCAGATTGCCCAGCTCATAGCGCGCAGCGTCTTCTCCCTTGGCAAGTAGACCGGGCAGGTCGCTTGCGGCGAGCCTGCTTGTCTGTCTTCTAGTTGCCTGTTCCCCGCGATATATAGAAGGACTTTCTGTTGTAGCTCTCGACGGTTCGGAAAGCAGGCTGTCAGGTATCGCCAGAGACGCCTCGGCCGCAATGGCGGCTGGAATCACTTCCCGTTTCGTACTCGAGCGCCCGCTGTCCGTGGGCGAGGGGAGCGACATCGCCGTGTTCGCCACCGGCTCGGGCAAGCTCTCGGTATCGGTTTACAGCTCATCACAGGATCGTGCCGCGCTGGCCTCCGCTACGTTCACGCTTCGGACCGGACTGGCTTGTGAACTCAGGCTGCGCGTTCCGGACGGGATAGCGGTGGCCGCCCTCGAGCTGCGGACGGCAGCCGATGCAATGGCCACATTGTCTGGTTTTGCCGTAATGCCTGCCTTCGTCGGAATGCGCTCCGACAAAGGCTCGTACATCGTCGATGGCAGCACGTTGACGAAAATCGAAGCCTCGGGCAAGGCAACGTCGATAGGGCTGTCACCGTCATCAGCCATCGGAGCATCGATAGTCGTAGCGCTTGAATCCGACGGCATTGTGGAGGTCGCAAGCCTCGACGCGCAAGGCAAGAAGGCGGAAGCTTTCGAGGCGGCGCTGCGGGCCGGCGCTACGCTGGCGATTCCCGTGGCCTCCCTTGGTGCTGCTGGAAGAGTCGTCGTCGAGTCCAGGGCCGGCTTGGCACAGGCAATCGTCGTCGAAGGCGCGGGCGCGCCGCTTTCCGACCTCTACGCGTTGCTCGAGGCTCCCGGCCCTTACGGCGATTATTCGCTGTACCGCTGGGATCTGCTGCCAGGGACGCTGATCCTGGATTTCAAGGACTACGACACGCAGGACCGTTACCTGAAGCGTTTGGCTTTCTTCGCGGAAAAGCCAGGCTTCAGGGGCACATTGGCTTCCGATGGCGAGATCGCGGGGCTCCACGGATGGAATGCCCACGACTATTCGACCAAAACGCTGGCGGCGTTCTACGCCAAGGCAGAGGCCGATGGTTTCAGCCTCAATGACGACGAGAAATCGTTCCTCGAACTGCTCGTGTCGTACGGCGTGCTTGAGCGCGCGGCGAACGGCGTGCCCGGGGAAGGCCGCGGCGCGGTCATTTCGATAACGCGCGAGTCGTCGACTGCCCTCAGGAAGATATTCATCGACCATGAGGCTTCGCACGCGTTGTTTTTCCAGGATGATGCTTACCAAACGCTGTCGGCCGAACTGTGGACCTCGTTGTCGCGGGAATCCCGCAGGTTCTGGCTGACCCATTTCGCGTGGCGACGATACGACACGGCCGACCGGTACCTGGTCATCAACGAGATGCAGGCCTACCTGGTACAACAATCGGTCAATGCTATTCCGTCGTATTACGAGGCTGTCGCCAAAAAACTGTCTGAAGCGTATCCGGCCGAACTTACCAGGATCGAAGCCGACGCGCCTGCCGCCATAGCCGAAGCCGGCTTGAACGCGGAGAGGCTCGACGGGTACCTCAGCGAGCGATGGGGTCTTGCCGCGGGGCGCTTCGGCCGATCGCGCAGCCTGTCCCGGCACTAAGTCTCCCGACCGCCGGTCCTCCGTACTTCTTCATGGACGACGGTGGCGCACCATGACCGCGTCCTGGACAGCAGCTCGTAGGGCGCCGGAGGGGCATCTCCCGCCTCGCGCCTGAAAGCGGCCGCGGAAGGCAGCATCGTCGTCCATACATCCTTTTCATGCGCATCCAGGCCGTCGAGATAGGCGGCCGCGTGCCTGAACGGCTCCGGCAAGGCATCTATCTCCGCGGCGTACGAGCGAAGGAAATCCTCGGGCTTCTGGAAAGGCCTCCCAGCGGCGAATATTCTGCCTGAAATCTTCCTGGAACCCGCTTCCTGCACGGATATCGCGGTACTGACGCCATTGCCACGGATCCGCTCGAGCCTGCACGCTATGGTCGACGACAGGCGTTCCAGCCGCTGTCTGTAAGCCACGAGCGGTTTGGTTACGTACCTGAAGCTGCCGTCCTCGTCGTCTTCCCTGTCAAGGTTCATGTTCCTGTACAGGAACTCGGCGAACAGCGACTCGGTGGGGTTCGTCCTGCATTGGCGTATATCGAAATACGGATAGATGTACGTTCCCCGGGCGTAGGATTTTCCGAACGGGTACGAGAAATCGGCTCCATAGAGCCGCACCCTCGCCGCCCCAAGGTATTCCGCCAGCGATACGGCCGCGTGGGTCACGTTGCCGCCCGATGTATCCAGCTCGGGAAAGGCACGGAACCGCGAAGCGATGAACCGGGACAGGGGGTGACCGGACGAGAAAAAGTATGGCTTGGCCGCGAGCCTTGCGACGGTAGGCGGAGACGCGAGGTCTATGAAAAGCGGCGTATTTTCCGGCAGGCCGAGCGAGAAATGGTAATAGCTGATGTGCTGGCAGTCTATGCTTATCACCGCGTCTGGAATGATGTTCCTTTCGAGCAATGCCCTGAGGCTGGTATCGGTGGCTATGAGGAAAGTTCCCCTGGGGCGGGCTGCTATCTCGTCGAAGTACATCTCCAGCGACGGACCGGCGGCGGTGACGATGGCCTCGCGTATCGGGCCGACGGGCGGCGTCGGCCTGGCCGACAATTCGATGTTCCGTATGATGTTTGAAAACCAGCGTTTTCCGAAAAACGACTGGACGGAATAGTCGTCGGATATGACGCCAATAGTCTTGCGTATAGAGTCGGCCGCGCGCTGGTACAGGGCCTGGGCTGAATCGGTCCGTCCCCGGAGCGGAACGGAGACGAAATCTCCCGTTACGGCGGGCACGTAGCTGGTGGCAATGGCGACGTCCAGCTCTTCGTCGTCCGGATCGACGATGAGCCTGAGCCGTCTGTCCCCGAGCACATGGGTCAGGTCGACTCGCTCGAGGACGGAGCGGAGTATCGACGCGTCGTACTCGATGATGAGGCCACGGGCCACGACGCCCGATTCCAGGATTGACGCGACCGTGTACCCTGCGCCCAGGCCGAGGAAGACATAGAAGCCGGGTTTCCGGTATTCCCTGGCCAGGCGTTCCGCTTCCCTTGCAGGATCCACCTTCGAATGCATGAAGGCTCGATGGCCGCTTTCCTCGATATAGGTCACGGGTAACCCATTCCGCGATGCCATGACATCGACGCGGCTGTCTGGGACCGCGAACCGTATGCGGTCGGCGCAGAGCGGGCCATGACGGGAAGCCACGGCGAGCATGTTCCGCTCGAAGAGTTGCGGGTCTAGCACGCGCTCATCCCTGACATCGCGGCTGCCGCGGCGCGGACAGCCGGCTCCAGGGTGGCCATGTCCGTTTCGCTGGCGCTTGCCCTGGCAGCCTCGGCGATGAAGGCCGCCGAATCCCTCGGCGCGAGCGCCTTGAAAATGAGCGCGGCCGAATACGGCACGGGAACCGTGTGCTCTACGGCCTCTCTTGCGTCCTCGAAGGCATGGTCGACCAGATCGTCGAGCATCGATTGCATGGCGGCGGAACGGCTATGCCGCGTACCGGTCGGAGATGGCTTCGAGACGATAAGCGGCGTGGTGCCTCCGGCGGCAGGCATGTCTCCTGGCCCTGCCCGTTGCATGCCTGTATCGACAGGCGATCCGCTGACGCGGTAGACCCGGTTTTCGTCGGCGGCCGTGGCTCGAATCGTCGAGGCGTAGGCCGAAAACGCCCTGGAGAGCCGCCACGAACCGGCGGTCACCTGAAACGTGTCGAAAATGCGCGTAGAACGCGACGAAACGAAAGGCATGATCCTCGAGGACGCCAGTTCGTCCAGGATGTCGAAGGCGTAGGGGCGCGCATGGTCGTCGCTTGCCCTTGCCGCAAGGTCGTAGCCCGCAAGGACGACCGGCCCGCTCGTCGCTGACAGCGCCATGGAGAGTGCCGTGCCCGCGGCACTGCCAGCCGCCTCGGCCTCGAGTCCGCGCAGGCCAAGAGCTCCGAGTGCGGCCCTTTCGAACGAGAGGCCGGTGTCCAGCGCCACAATGGGGGATGTTTCGAGGATCGAGGCTGGGGCGTAGGCGCTCGGCGGCATAGCGACGGGGATTTTGCTGCCCGCAGCTGTGCGAAGGTGGGCCGCGCTCCAGAATCCAGGATCCGTCGCGATGACCAGGTCAGGTTCAATGCCGTAACGGCGCAGAGCGGGCAGCGCCGAGGAAAGCGCCCACAGCCCTATTTTTTCCCGCATGATGGCTATTTCACGGAGCGTGTCCATCAAGCCGGGACCCGCGCAGGCAATCACGATGGTGGAGCTGCCGGGGACGATGGAATGGTTGTTGGAGACTGCCGAGGTGAAGCGTACGCAGTTGCGGAGCCATCGCCTGGCCCAGAAAGCGCTGGTCGCCGCGTCCGAGCTCGCTGCCTCGAGGGCGTCCCTGATGGCTCGGCGTATTCTCCCGGATTGCTCGGGATAGCGGGAAAGAACCGGCGACCATTCGATCACGGCTACTCCACCAGAGGCGTGATGGCCGGAAAGGGCTTCCGCGGCTACCGAGAAAGGAGTCCTGGCGCACGACGGCGACCAGCAGTAGGCGGCCGGAGCCAGCTCAAGCCCGTTGAAATCTTCGCATGGTTGCATAGAGACGATGATAGCCTTGGGAAACCGCTGGGCGACAACGAGGCCAATATAGTTGAGGCCTCCGCCTGCGATGAAGACGACGGCAGGCCGTTTGCCGCCGATGCTTGAATCGACGAGACGTTCCGCTTCCTTCCGTGGAGCATAGCGGGAATGGCATGAAATGCCATTCCGTTCGCCTGTAGCGTCGGTATCATTAATCGCGCAGGCCATCGATGAACGATCGAATCAGGTGCTCCGCGTTGCTATCGGCCAGCAGCACCGAGAGGTACGGACCTATCGCGATGCCGGATGGATCGGGAAGCGAGAATGCCTTTGCCAGGTTTCTTTTTGTCTGCGTGGCAAGCAATTCCGGATCACCAGTGCCGAAGCCGTAGAAGGCGCAAAGGACCTGGCCCGCTGAAAAGGGGCCGGACTTGCCAGCCGGGCCGAATGCTTTGCTGCAGAAAGCGCTCACCTCATGCTCGAACGATCCTGAAAGCGAATGCGAGCAGCTTGTATTGATATGCCGAACGATGCGTGAAACGTCGATCAGGAACAGGGATACGTTCAGATACTTTCTCGACCTGCCGTGATCGACGATCCGGGCATCGTATGGCTCCGACAGCGGTTCAAACGACCCTGTTTCGCCGGTAATCCTGGCTGATGCTGCGCAACTGAGTCCGAGTGCTTCCATGTCCTCCATTGAAAGTTCAGGGACGACGGGCAACATGAAAAACCGGTTGGAGCCAGCGGCTACGACGCAGACTGATCCCGCGCCTATGGAGTCCCCGAAGGCGGTAGTCTGTATCGGGTAGCGCAAGGTGGCTGCGGCAAGGGGGGCGCCAGGCAATACCGGCACGGAACCGCTGATGCCAAAGGCGGCGATAGGGACGAGCGATCCGCCAGCCCTGGCATAACAGGCTGCCCAAGGGAGACTGGACTTGGACAGGATCTCTACTGCAAGGCGCGAATCAAGAAGCGGATCATCAATTCCAGCAAGCCTTGTCCTTAAATCCTCGTTTACAGGCGAACGGGAATGTGCTTGTCCGCTTGGCGCTTTTTTTTTTGGCTCAATGCCAGGAGACCCTGACCTTTGCCGGAATGCACCTTTGAGCGGCTGGCCGCTTTTTCCAGTAATCCCATCAGATCAACCCCAGGTCGTCGAACAGTCGTTTGTACGTGTCGTAGTACTCGCTCGAAGCGAATTCCTCGATTTTTTCTTCAGGCAAGGAGGCGAGGAGTTGGTCGAGATACAGCAGGACCGATTTGACATCATGTTTGAGCTTGTCCGGTGCTTCTGATTCGGCGAAGTCGGATTTTTCAATCTCGGCGGCAGGAGCCTGCTCGGGTATTGGCTGCGGCTTTGCCGTGGCTGCCTGAACGGGAGGTTCTTCCGGGAGTTCTTCTACCGGCTCTTCGACTGGTTCCAGGTCCTCGTCCAGTTCTTCGAGGAACTCCAGCTCGTCGGGTGTTTCGGCTTCGCCGATGTTTTGCCCTGCACTGGCAGCTTCGACGAATAGGGAGTCATCAAGGCTGGTGGCGACGTTGTCAGGGTGATACTCTACCGGCCTGGTTGGCGCAGATGTGTTTTCGGAGGCATATGTGGCTTCTTCAGGAAGAAGGTCGACGAAGGTATCCTCTTCAAGGGGGGTGATGTCGTGTGCCGATGGAGCAGGCGGTTCGGAATGCAGGTCCATTCCGCCGATATCATCGACGGAAGACAACTCTTCGAGTTCGTAGGCATCGTCCGTTTCTTCGAGGGATTCAGGGAAAGAATCCACCGTCGAGACGACCGGCTTGTCTCCGGCTTCGATGTCTAGTACGATTTCGGGTTCGAGCCGGTCTTCATCGAGGCTGAAATCGGGAAATTCGTTATCTGTGGCCAAGGGTTCGATTGTCGGAAGCACCTCGTCTTCCTCGCCGAAAGCCGAGTCGATGATGATGTCCAGATCCGACGGGTTCGGTTCGACGAGTGGAACATCCTCGAGGGGCATGCCTTCAAGTTCAAGGCCGTCGTCAACCGTTTCAGCATCGAGGAAGCTGGTGTCCTCGGGGCTGCTCGTGATGGGCGTGACGCCGTCGAGCGACTCGAGTTCCGCAAATTCTTCGAGGGTCGGTTCCACCGTCGGCAGTTCGATTGTTTCCACTCCCGGTTCGGCCGGGACCGTGTACACGCCGTCTTCCGGCAAGAGCTCTATGTCCAGGGGAACCTCGAGCTGTGGTTCCGGCTCGTCGAGCGCTTCGTCGGCGGCCGGTTCTTCGGTGAAGTCGGCGGTATTCAGGATGTTGTCCAGCTCGTCACCTGTCAGCGCGATCGTGTCGTCATCTTCGTCATCGAAGAATCCACCAGGCGCGGTTTCTTCGACCGTTCCGGTCTCAGGGATGGAGGCTTCTCTTGCCTCTCCCGTCGATTTGAGGCCGCTCAACTGACTCCTGAGGCTTACGAGCTCTTCCTTTATCGAAGAAAGCTCCAGGGCTATCTTCTGCAGGAGATCGGAAGAAGGCTCCGGGGCCGGCCTGGACAGGTCGTCGGAGACCGCCCTGACATCATCGAAGCCCGTGGTTCCACCGTCGATCGATACGTTTTCGACATCGAGTTCAGGCATGATGCCGTTGGCGCCGCTTTCGTCGTTGTCTATGAAAGAGTCGAGGGTGAATTCGTCGCTGCCGAACGATTCGGGTGCCTCGGCGGCAGTACCCGCGTTGACGGGAGCCCTCGCTGCCGGTTTTGGAGGGATGGCCTCATCTGATCCGAATGAGTCGAGATCTACGGACTCGAATTCGGAGCCGGAACCTGCCTCGAAAGTTCCGCTTGCGGTGTCTTCGAACTCACCCGTAGACGGGATGGTGTCGTCGAACTGAAGGTCGATATCGAGAGAATCGAAATCACCCGTAGCCGGTTCTTTCGGCTGTCCGGATGCGTCGGACGGCGTTTCAAGGATGTCTGATACGCCCATCGACTCGAGCGATGGCCCAGCGGCGGCGGATCCGTCTTCGGTAAATCCGAAATCCTCGATATTTACTTCTGTCGTCATGAAATCATCGCCAACCGATGGCGGCGAAACGGGCTCGGCGGCGAGCGGCCTGGGTTCTTCCTGAGGCTTCTTGTACTCGAGGTCGTCAAGCGAGAGGTCGATGACACCGTCCTGGATGATGCCATCCTCGAATCCGTTGGCTTCTTCGAGAGAGTTTGTATCGAGCTCTTCGAGGAATTCGTCATCAATTGCGGCTGTTTCGGGTTCAAGTTCCTCGAGTTCGAAGGCTTCCACTTCCTCGATGGTCCCCAGCTCCTCGAGCGGCGACAGGTTCTCGAATTCATCGATAGCCTGCTTCGTGTCAGCAGTCGGAGAAGCCTGGCCGGATTCTTCTGCCAGTTCGAAGGAATCCAGCAAATCCTCCTCTTCCTCGGACAGGAGGGCCGTGTCGGAGCCATCCATGGACGACGATTCGAGAGTCTTACGACCAATCGCAGGCTCTTCAAGTACATCCTGCGGTTCTGCTTTGACCCATACACCGTAGCGTTCGAGCTCTCGCTCGGGCGTCGGAATAGGATTCTGGTTCCCTTGCTGGGCTTTGTTCTGCATGGCGCACGCACTCCGTCAACAGGATTGATCTCATCCATGTATCGGCAGAAAGTACCGGGATACAAACGAGAACCGTCACAAATTACTCTAATCGCGCTTTTTCCTATTGTCAATCGAGACCAAAAAGAAAGTGCTGCGGGGTCAAGCTTCTGCGCCATTATTCCGTAAATAAATCAGATGAAACCTCTGCTGATAGTCTCAAGCTGGCTGGGTATAGCCACCTACTGCATACTCGCCACCATAGCCGGTCCCTCGGGGCTGATAGCAACCAGAAGGGCCAATGAGTCCGCCGGCCGCATGGACAGGAATATTTCTGTCTTGCAATCGATCAACACGACATACACCGTCGAATGGGAAGCAATGTCGGACCTGCCCGAGTCAACCGCCCTCGAGGCCCGATCCCTCGGCTATCTGGCAGTCGACGAGGTGGCGATACGGCTTTCGGTGCCCGACGCCGAACCCCTGCCGTCATCCCCCGGCGAGCGGCTCGTCTACGAACCTGTGACGATAATCGACGAAGGATCGGTAAAGGAAATCGCTGCAGGGGTAGCCTTGCTGGCGCTGGTCGCCGGGATGGCCTTGCGGCTGCGCAAGCCTGCAGCAAGGCGTCAGCGTGAAATTCTTGTCCACGAAGCGTCGCGGACATAGTTGTTGTCCACGACCATTGACTCGCCGCTTCCGCTTATGGAAATCGACTCTTTCGTACCGGACAGGCGCTGGCCGTCCAGGCTCAAGGTGAACAGCCAGCGCATTGGCCGGGCTTGCGACGCTATGCGTCTGGCCATTTCAAACGTCACCGACGATGCGCGGTACATGTTGGCGTCGTTTGGCTGATCCTGGGCGATTTCGACGCTGTCGCCAGCAATCGAGACGCGAACCTTCAACGTGCCGCCTCCGCTCAAGACGGCGAGCCCGGTTGCGTTGGGGAACAGCCTGACTGTCTCGAGCCCCTTGTCGCCCTTCCAGCTACCCGCCAGATCTGTCGCAGACGGCGACCGGCTCCTGTCAGGGCTCTGTGCCTGGTCGGCATCAACGCCGGATGGCGGCCTGGCGACCTCCGCCGAGACCGGAAACGCGGTGGACGAATCCTGCCTTCCGAACAGCGACCTGGTAAGCCCCCTGGCACGCAGGACAATGTCGCTGATGGAAACCGCTGTATCGGAAACCGACTGTTTCTCTCCGCTCGTGACTTTGGTGATTTCCAGGGTAAAGACAAAGATTTCGCCTATCTTGCCTATCGTGCCTGAGACTATGTAGTCGGCGGTCAGGGGAAGCGCCTGGGGAGCGCTTGATCCCAGGCTCAGCGCGGTTTCAGTCTCGTTCAGGGCCATTTCCTGGCCTTTGGAGTCGACGACGCGGAAGGCCCTCAGTTCGACGATGTACGAGGCGATCAAGCGTTCGAGCATCGAGGCCTCGCTCGACCCGATGCCTGCATCGACGAAGGGCGACACCCTCATGACAGGTTGCCTGGCTTGCGCGCCAATCGAAACCAGCGCGAAGCTCAGCATTGCCCAGATGATGAAAGCGGTCTTTTTCATTGCTTTAATCCTCCGCATTGAACAAGTGCCTGACGAAGAGGACGATGGCATTCCAGATACGGCGAAAGAACCCGGGATTTCTGAGCCTGTCGAGCCTGGCGAGCGCGGCTTCTATCTCGTCGTGCTTGAGAGGCGTACGCTGGATGTTCTCTTCGAGTTCCAGCTCGAGCCGCCTCTCGGCATCCGCCGTACCAAGGATGGTAGCCTCGATAGTGGTCCATCCTATGGATTTGGCGGCCTCGAGCCGCCGCCTTCCCGTCACGAGAATCTTGCGTCGGGTTATGACGATGGGATGGAGCTGTCCGAACCGGCTGAGGCTCTCGGCGAGATCGTCGATTTCATCGAGATTCTTGCGAATCCTTTTACGTATCCGGATCGATGCTATTTCGACTTGCACCCGTTCCCCGCCTTGATCGTATCGATTGCTCTCACTGACAATGGTACAGCCGAATTCCGCCCTAATCAAGGATTGTGGATGCCGGAGGAGCCGATGCGCCCGTGGAAGGAGGAGGAGTTCCAGGGCTTTCGGGAACCTCCTTGGCGGGCAACGGAGGGAGCGCTTCGAGGCTCTTGAGCAGGGCATCGAGATCGCTGGGATCGAACCCAAGGCTGGAATCGATACGGCCACCACCAAGGATGTCCTGCTGCCCCGAGAGGTTCCTGATCGTGGATTCAGCCTGCTCCGATTTGAACTGATGAAGGTCACAGTAGCTTTTAGGCTGTGTTCCCTCATAGTAGGTGAGCGTAACGGTTCCCTCGTCGCAGTATTCCGTTGGCAGAAGCCCGGATATCGCGCACACGGCAACGTCAATCAGGCCATTCTGCGGTCTTACGAAATCCTTGAACGGCAGGCCCTTGTGGATCTCGGCCATGTAGTTTGCCCACGCAATGCCGGCAATGGCCGCGCCGGATTGGCTGACGCCGAGTGAATTGCCGGGTCTGTCGAAGCCGAACCAGATGGCCGTGGTCATGTACGGCGTGAATCCAACCGTCCACGCATCGGCCCAGTTCTGCGTCGTGCCCGTCTTTCCGGCTGCAGGGATGGTGTAGCTCTTGCCGTCCTGGTCGCGGTAGGTGAACGAAGTCCCTGACGATGTTGGGTAGGAGAGGGTTCCCACCTTGACGACCCGTTTCAGGAGGTCGGTCATCACGTAAGCGTTCTGCGGGGAAATCAACTGTATGCCCGCGCCCTTTTTTTTCTGCTCCGCCCTCAGGTCTTTTTCAGGCTCGAGGATAGGTCGGCCTGATCGGTCTTCTATCGACCTGATGGCGATGGGCGTAACCTCGCGACCCTGATTGGCGAAAATCGAGAAGGCCCTGGCCATCTTGAGCGGGGATACGCCTATCACTCCGAGGGCCAGCGGGTAGAGACGCGGGAAGGTTCGTCGTATCTGCTCGGGATCGGTGATGTCCAGGAGCGCGGCTGCCCGGCTGATGGCAGCATCGAAGCCGATGCCGTCAAGGACCTTGACCGACGGGACGTTCATCGACTTTGCCAGGGCTTGCCATAGGAGTACCTGGCCTTTCCACTCGCCTTTGTAGTTGAGCGGTATGTATGGAGTCCCGTCTTCGTTGTAGAACACGACCGGGGCATCGTAGATCAGTGTGCCCGGCGTGAATCGCCGCGAGTCTATCGCCGCGGAATAATACAGCGGCTTGAAGCACGAGCCAGGCATGAGCTGGGCTTGCGTTGCCCGTATCAGCTGGTTCGACTGGTCGAACCTGGAACCTCCGACGAGCGCCTTGATATGGCCGGTTTCGCTCTCGAGGGTGATGAGGGCGCCCTCGACGATGTTCTTTTCCATCTCGGTTTTCTGGGTGCCGTAGCTGGCGTTGGTCACCGCCTTGAGCGGCTCCAGCCCGAACATCAACGCAAGGGCGTCGACGGTCGGATTGACGTTCTTGCGGTAATACTCCTGGGACTTTCCGAGTATCTTGTTCTCCTGGAAGAAAATTCCTTCCAGGTTGAACGCGAGTCCGAGCATCTCGGCCATGGGGGCGTACAAGCGCTCCGCTTCGCGGAGGCGCTGCGAGCTCGACGAGGAATATTCCTTGTTGACCTGGTCGATGTACCGTGTCATGTACCTGTCGGCTACCGCCTGGTAATCGAGGTTGAGCGTCGTGTGGATGGTCAACCCGTCCTTGTACAGGTCTATCGAGCCGTAGAGCATGTCCTCGAGCTGCCTGCGTACGTATTCGCTGAACCACGGCGCCTTGTCGTCGCGAGCATAAAATGATGAGTTCGCTACACGGGTGTAGTCGTAGTTGTCCCAGTACTTCGAGAACGAGTCGTCAGCCGCCTCCTGGCTTACATAGCCAAGGTTGACCATCTGGGCGAGTACTTCCCTTGACCGCTCGCGGGCGATGTTCGGGTTGCGTATCGGATTGTAGCGGGTGGGGCTTGCCAGCTGGATAACGAGGATTGCGGATTCGGCTATGGAGACTTCCTTGGCCGAGTGGCCAAAGAAATACTTGCTCGCCGCCTCGACCCCGTACACGCCTGGACCCATGATCATCCGGTTCAGGTACATCTCCAGGATCTCCTGCTTGGAGAAGCGCCGTTCGAGTTGCAGCGCCCACCACAGCTCGACGAATTTCCGCCTGAAGCTGATATCGGTCCTGTCGGCATACAGCGTACCCGCCAGCTGCAGGGTGATGGTCGAGCCGCCTCCTAGATTCTTTCCCGTAATTATTCCCAACGCCGCCCTGACGTATCCCTTGAGCGTGAAACCGGGATGATGCCAGAATGACTGGTCTTCGCGGGTGATCAACGCATCGATCAGGTGCTGCGGGACATCGTTTATCGATACGATTTCCCGTTTCTCGCTCGAGGCGAACTCGGTTATCAGCCGCCCTTCGCTGTCGACCAGCCTTGACGGCAACGCGGGATCGAAGGTCGTGAAATTTTCTACCGAGATGATGTTGCGCACCGAGGCGATGGCCGCCCCGAAAGCCACCCCAAGGACAATGGCCGAGAGGATCGTCGCTGGTACGAGAATTTTGAGCGTTGTTTTTACGAAGCGGCCTGATGCCATGTCGTGGAAGCCTACGCGAAAGGCGCAGATCAGGTCAAGCTCGACCAACATCCCTGCTAGTCCGGCTCAGTAAAAAAGGCCGGTCTAAACGACCGGCCCGCCCTGACAGGCTGTCAGCGTAATCCATGGCGAATTGGGAGGGGAACCATGGAAGCGTCTGACGTATATAGTATCGGCGCTCACGGCGTATTTAATTACCTGAAAACAATGGCATAAGGATGGTCATTTTGCTTATACTGTCTTTCGAGGCAGAAGGCGCATTGACGAACGATTCTGGTTGTCGGTATCATTTTGATACAAAAATACCGGATGCGCATGGTTAGCCCGGTAAGCTCGTTCCTTGGCGTGCAAGCGCGGATATGAACGATTATCATCTCAAGTACTGTTTCCAGGAGGCTATAATGAAGGTAGCGATCAATGGATTCGGCCGAATCGGCCGTCTCGTGTTTCAGTCGATCGTCGAGCAGGGACTGCTCGGCAAGGGCAAGATAGATGTCGTCGCGGTCGTCGATATCACCACCGACGCGAAATATTTCGCATACCAGCTTCGTTACGATTCAGTCCACGGACGCATGGCCGCCACCATCTCGTCGAAGAAAAGCGACTCTGCTCTCGCCGATGACGATACGCTCATCGTCAATGGCCACGAAGTCAAGTGCGTCATGGCCGAGAAGGAAGTGAAGAACCTCCCCTGGGCAAAGCTCGGCGTCGAATACGTGATAGAGTCGACGGGCCTGTTCTCCGACGAGAGGGCGTACCAGCATCTGGACGCCGGAGCCAAGAAGGTCATCATCAGCGCTCCGGCAAAGAGCAAGGACGATACCAAGAAGATCAAGACCTTCGTGATGGGCGTCAACGAGAACGAATACGATGCGTCGAAACATCATGTCATTTCCAACGCGTCATGCACGACGAACTGCCTCGCGCCGGTCGTCCATGTCCTTCTCAAGGAAGGCATCGGCATAGAGACCGGCCTCATGACGACGATCCACAGCTATACCGCGACCCAGAAAACCGTCGACGGCGTCTCCAAGAAAGACTGGCGCGGCGGGCGCGCTGCGGCGATTAACATCATCCCGTCGACGACCGGCGCCGCCAAGGCTGTCGGCGAGGTGCTGCCCGTCACCAAGGGCAAGCTCACCGGCATGTCCTTCCGTGTGCCGACGCCTGATGTCTCGGTGGTCGACCTGACCGTCCGCACCGAGAAGGATACCTCGATACAGGAGATCGACGCCCTGCTCCTGAAAGCGAGCGAGACCTACCTCAAGGGAATCCTCGGCTACGGCGACGAAGAGGTCGTTTCCACCGATTTCATCCACGACTCCCGCTCGTCCATCTACGACAGCCTTGCTACGCTTCAGAACAACCTTCCCGGCGAGAAGCGCTTCTTCAAGATAGTCTCCTGGTACGACAACGAGTGGGGCTATTCCACCCGTGTTGTGGACATGCTGCGCCACATGGCCGGCCTCAAGAAGTAATCCGCCTTTTCCGGCCCGCCAGAGAAGGCGGGCCTTTTCATTCATGGGAGCCATGGAGGAATTCATGATCAAGACCATCAAGGACGTGGCGATTGCCGGAAAGCGCATAGTGATGCGCGTCGATTTCAATGTGCCGATGAAGGATGGCGTCGTTCAGGACGATACACGAATCGTCGCGGCGATTCCCTCGATAACATACCTGCTCGACAAGGGGGCAAGGAGCATCGTGCTCATGAGCCACCTTGGTGACCCCAAGAAGGATACGAAGAAAGCCAGGGAGAAAGCCGAACAGGCAGGCAAACCCTGGGACGAACAGAAGTACCTGGCTGGCAAGCACAGGATGCGGCCGGTGGCCGAGTACCTGTCCGGGAAACTGGGTCGCCCGGTCGTGTTCGCGGGCGAGGACGGTTGCTGGGGCAAGAAGGCTTTCATCGAGTCCCAAGGCGTAGGCACCATCGTGATGCTCGAGAACACGCGGTTCCACAAGGAAGAGACGAGCGACGACCCCGCGGAACGGGACAAACTGGCAAGGGAACTGGCAACGTACGGGGAACTCTTCGTCAATGACGCCTTCGGGACCGCGCACCGGGATCATGCCTCGACCGCGTCCATCGCCAGGTTTGTGCCGATATCTGTCGGCGGCTTCCTCATGGAGAAGGAAGTGGCCTACCTCGAGCCCATGGTCACCAATCCGCCGAAGCCGATGGTCGCCATCATCGGCGGGGCCAAGGTCAGTTCGAAGATAGCCGTGCTCGAAAGCCTCCTCAGGAATTCGTCCGCCCTCGTCATAGGTGGAGGAATGGCGTACACCTTCCTCAAGGCGCAGGGCCGCAAGATAGGCACATCCCTCGTAGAGGATGACCAGCTGGATACCGCCCGGAAGATAATCGCGGCGGCGATCAAGGCCGGCGTCGAGCTGGTTTTGCCTGTCGACCATGCCTGTGCCAAGACGTTCGAGGCCAGCGCGATGCCGGTCGCCGTCGACGGAGTCGACGTCCCCGACGGCCTCATGGGGCTGGATGTCGGCCCGAAGACGCTCGCCCTCTACAAAAAAGTGCTTGCTGGCGCAAGGAGCGTCGTCTGGAACGGTCCTGTGGGCGTCTTCGAGTTCGATGCGTTTGCGAAGGGAACCGCCGAAGTGGCGGCGCTCGTCGCCGAGGCTACCGGACGGGGCGCCATAACCGTCGTAGGCGGAGGCGATTCGGTTTCAGCCGTCAACAAGGTCGGTCTCGCCGCCAGGATGAGCCATGTCTCCACCGGCGGCGGCGCTTCGCTCGAACTCCTGGAAGGCAAGAAACTCCCGGGCATCGAAGCCTGCCGATAGAATCGTCTGTTTAAGGAGAAAACCCGATGAGAAACTACTATATCGCCGGAAACTGGAAAATGCACAAGACAGTTGCCGAGTCGGTGGCGCTCGCAAAGTCCCTGGTTGCGGAGTTCGCTTCCTGCAAGGAACGCGTGATGATTGCGCCACCGTTCACGTCGCTCGCGGCAGTGGCCGAAGTCGTCGAAGGCAGCAACATAGCCCTTGGCGCCCAGAACATGGGGCCGGACCTGCAGGGCGCCCACACCGGCGAAGTTTCACCGCTTCAGCTCAAGGATCTTGGCGTCACTGCGGTAATTCTCGGCCATTCGGAACGGCGGCATTCATACCACGAGACCGACGCGCTGATTAACCGCAAGGTGCTCCTCGCCCTCGAGCAGGGGCTTGAGCCGATACTGTGCGTCGGCGAGACGCTCGAAGAGCGGGAGGCCGGAAAGCTGGACGCGGTCGTCGGAACCCAGGTCCGCGAGGGACTCAAGGGCGTCCAGGCGCAGGCTTTGCAGAAGGTGACAATCGCGTACGAGCCGGTATGGGCAATCGGCACCGGAAAGACGGCCACTCCCGAGGATGCCGATTCGGTGCACGCGTATATCCGAACGGTACTCGCCGGAATCTACGGCGAAGCCGCGGCAAAGGCGATGTGCATACAGTACGGCGGCTCGGTCAAGCCGGACAACGCCGCCGAACTTATGGCCAAGCCGAACATCGACGGCGCTCTCGTAGGTGGCGCCGCGCTTAAAGTCGAGTCTTTCGGTCCCATCGTCAAGTTCAGGTCCTGATTAAGATTGCTG
>CAZNXK010000035.1:0-17456 GCA_964576835.1 uncultured Treponemataceae bacterium
CGGCAGCCGGCCCGAGGCGGGCCTCCTGGGCCTGCGCTCCGGGCTCGGCGCCTACGCCAACCTGAGGCCGGCCAGGATGTTCCCCGAACTCGCCGCGTCGTGCCCGCTGCGGGCCGACATAGTCGCCGGAGGACTCGACATGCTGTTCGTCCGCGAACTGACCGGCGGAATGTATTTCGGCGAGCGGGGCAGGAGTCCCGACGGCGAATCGGCCTGGGACACCGAAATGTATTCAAAAACGGAGATAACCCGACTGCTGACGGTAGCCTTCGACGCGGCGCGGGGCAGGGCGGGCCGGCTCTGCGTCGTCGACAAGGCGAACGTCCTCGAATCGAGCCGTCTGTGGCGCGAGACCGCCCAGGCCATGGCCGCGTACTGGCCCGACGTGGCGCTGTCGTTCATGTATGTCGACAACTGCGCGATGCAGCTTGTCCGTGCCCCCCGGCAGTTCGACGTCATCGCGACGAGCAACATGTTCGGCGACATCCTGTCCGACGAGGCCAGCATGATCACCGGCTCCATAGGCATGCTGGCGAGTGCCAGCATCGGCGGCTCCGGACCCGGCATATTCGAGCCCATCCACGGCTCGGCTCCCGACATCGCCGGGCTCGGCATAGCCAATCCGCTGGCGACGATACTGTCGGCGGCGATGCTCCTGCGGCACGCGTTCAGGCTCGGTTCGGAGGCTGCGGCCGTCGAGTCGGCGGTATCGGCCGTATTGGCCGGAGGCTTGCGCTGCGCCGACATCGCGGCCGTCGGCGAGTCGGTACTCGGAACAGCGGCCATGGGCGACGCCGTCGTCGCGGCGCTCGGAAAGGAAACCCGATGAGAAGCGACGCAGTCAAGAAAGGCGTGGAACGCGCGCCGCACCGATCCCTGTTCAAGGCCATGGGTTTTACCGACGACGAACTGGCCCGGCCGCTGATAGGCGTCGTAAGCGCCAAGAGCGAGATTGTCCCGGGCCATGTTCACCTCGGCGTCATCGCGGACGCCGTCAAGGCGGGAATCCGGAACAACGGCGGCATGCCGGTCGAGATTCCGTCGATAGGCGTCTGCGACGGAATCGCGATGGGCCACGCGGGCATGCGGTATTCTCTGGCGACCCGCGAACTGATAGCCGACTCCATCGAATGCATGGCCATGGCGCATGCCCTCGACGCTCTTGTCCTCGTGCCCAACTGCGACAAGATCGTTCCGGGCATGCTGATGGCCGCGGCGCGGCTCGACCTGCCGACGGTCCTCGTATCTGGCGGGCCGATGCTCGCCGGCAGGGTGGGGGGACGGGCGGTCAGCCTATCGACCGTCTTCGAGGCCGTGGGCGCCGTCGTAGCCGGACGGATGGATGAATCGGAGCTGGCGACGCTCGAGAACGCGGCCTGTCCGGGCTGCGGTTCGTGCTCGGGCATGTTCACCGCCAACAGCATGAACTGCATGGCCGAAGCCCTCGGCATCGCGCTGCCAGGCAACGGTACCATACCCGCGGTCAGTGCCGCCCGCATTAGACTGGCAAAGGAAGCGGGGGCGGCTATCATGAGGCAGCTGGCACTCGGCGTCGGAGCCAGGGCCTTCATGGGCAAGGCAGCCTTCATGAACGCCATCGCGATCGACATGGCACTCGGCTGCAGCACCAACACCGCGCTACACCTGCCGGCGATCGCCCGCGAGGCTGGAATAGCCATCGACCTGCGCTTGTTCAACGAGGTATCGGAGCGGACGCCCAATCTATGCAGGCTCGCCCCGGCCGGTCCCCACCACATGGAGGATCTCGAGGCGGCAGGCGGCGTTTCGGCGGTGATGAGGGAGTTGGCGAGCCTGGGGCTTCTCGACGAGGGGCTCCCGACGGCCGAGGGCTCGACGATAGGCGGGCGGGTGGGACGTGCAAGCAACTCCGACCGGTCTGTCATAGCGCCGGCTGCCTCCCCCCGGTCCAGGACCGGCGGCATCGCCGCGCTCTATGGCAACCTTGCCCCGGACGGCTGCGTGGTCAAGCGCTCTGCCGTGTCGGAGGCGATGCTGGTCCATGAGGGTCCGGCGCGCGTCTTCGATTCGGAAGAGTCGGTGTTCGCCGCCGTGATGTCAGGAGCAGTCAAGGCGGGAGACGTCCTCGTCATCAGGTACGAGGGGCCACGCGGAGGACCGGGCATGCGCGAGATGCTCAGCCCGACGGCCGCTCTCGCCGGCATGGGACTGGATGCCAGCGTAGCCCTGATAACCGATGGCCGCTTCTCCGGGGCGACCCGCGGAGCCTGCGTCGGCCACGTGTCCCCGGAGGCCGCGCTCGGTGGCCCCATCGCCCTCGTGCGGGATGGCGACTCCATCAGCATAGACATGAACAAGCTGTCTATTCGCCTGCTCGTGGACGAAGGGGAACTCGCCGCCAGGCGCGCGTCCTTCGTACCGCCCGAGCCGAAGGCGGCCGGCGGCTACCTGGCTCGCTACGCCGCGGCCGTGGGTTCCGCGGCCGGAGGGGCCGCCCTTGCCGCACCGCCCACGGCTCCGGCTGTCGCGGTACAAGATCATCGAACCGGATCGATCGGAGAAACGAAATGAGAATAACCGGAGCGCGCATCGTCATAGAATGCATCCTGGAACAGGGCATCGACACCGTCTTCGGTTTTCCGGGCGGCACGGTGCTCAACATCTACGATGAACTGTACAAACATTCAGACAGAATTCGGCACCTCTTGACCTCCCATGAGCAGGGAGCGGCCCATGCAGCCGACGGCTACGCCAGGGCTTCGGGCCGGACCGGCGTCGTCATCGCGACGAGCGGGCCAGGCGCCACCAACCTCGTCACGGGCATCGCGACGGCATTCATGGACTCGGTACCGCTCGTCGCCATCACCGGAAACGTGCCCACGAAACTCCTCGGCAAGGACAGCTTCCAGGAGGTCGACATCGCCGGCATCACGATGCCTATCACCAAGCACAACTTCATCGTGAAGGACATCGAGTCCCTCGCGTCGACCCTCAGGCGCGCCTTCGAGATCGCCGGCTCGGGCAGGCCGGGCCCGGTACTCGTCGACATTCCCAAGGACCTCACCGCGATGGAGACCGAGTGGATGCCCGAGCCGGTGCGCGCTCTGTCGCTCCTGGCCAGGGGCGCAGTCGCGGCCGACGGCGATGCACTTGCGGAGGCAGTGGCCCTGATCGACGCGGCCGAGGCTCCGTTCATAGTCGCCGGAGGCGGCGTCATAGCCTCGGGAGCGTCGGAGGTTCTAAGGCGCTTCGCCGAGCGGATAGAGTCGCCTGTCGCGATGACCCTGATGGGCCAGGGTTCCTTGCCGTCCACCCATTTCCTGTCTACCGGCATGATAGGCATGCACGGAACCAAGGCGTCGAACACGGCAGTCCGCGAGGCGGACCTCCTGATCGCGGTTGGCATGCGCTTCTCCGACCGTGTAATCGGCGACGCGTCGCGCTTCGCCAAGGGAACGCAGATTCTCCATATCGATATCGATCCGTCGGAGATAGGCAAGAACATCAGGTGCTACCGTTCGCTGGTCGGCGACGTTTCGGATATCCTGGGACGACTCGCCGCTGGCGTCGCCGAACGGAAGCGCCCCGAGTGGCGAAATCGCGTCGACGCCTGGCGGCTCGATGTACCCGCGCACCGCGAGAACGCCGGCCTCAATCCGCGATCGATACTCAAAGCCATCCACGACGCTTTCGGCGACGAGGCTATCATCACGACCGAAGTCGGCCAGCACCAGATCTGGACTGCCCAGTATTATCCATTCTCGCGGCCCAGGACCTTCATATCGTCGTGCGGCCTCGGGACGATGGGTTTCGGCACCGGCGCCGCGATAGGCGCCCAGACCGCGCGCCCCGACGCCCGCGTCGTCCATGTCGCCGGCGACGGCTCGTTCAGGATGAACTGCGCGGAACTCGCGACAATAGCGAATTACGGACTGCCGATCACGATCGTGGTGGTCAACAACGGTACGCTCGGCATGGTGAGACAGTGGCAGACGCTGTTCTATGAAAAGCGCTATTCGCAGACCAGCCTCGACCGGCCGCCTGATTTCGTCAAGCTGGCTGACGCCTACGGCATCCGCGGCTACCGGCCGCGCGACGAATCGGAGCTGGCTTCGGTCCTGGCCGAGGCCGCCGCGACGAGGGAGCCCAGGCTCATCGATTGCCGCATCGACATCGACGAGAACGTCTTGCCTATAGTGCCTCCGGGAAAATCGATCGAGGAGCAGATCATGGAGGTGAGCAACTAGCCTTGACGCCATTTTGCCGCCCGGTCTATGGTAACCCCTCCAGGAGGCAACCATGGCCAAGCGCATTAGCGGAGACAGCTACGATACGCCGGTGGGCATCCGCCCCTGCCTGCGCGAATACCTCATGCTCGGCACGCGCTGGAGCCCGTATACCAGCTTCTTCGGGGTAATGTTCCGCGCGCGCAAACTGGCCGTCAAAGGACTCTACGGCGACGAGGCCTGGTCCGACAGCTCCATCGAAGTGCTCGAACGCCTGGAACGCTGCGGCGCAAGGTTCCACATCTCGGGACTCGAGCATATACGCGCCCTAACCGGCCCGGCGGTCTTCGTCTCCAACCACATGAGCACTTTCGAGACGCTCATCCTGCCGGGCCTCATCAACCCCATCAGGCCGTGTACCTACGTCGTCAAGGAGAAGCTGCTCAAGGGGCCGGTCTGGGGGCCTATCATGCGGGCACGCGCGCCGATAGCCGTGACGCGCACCGATCCGCGCAGGGATCTTGACACCGTGATGGCCGAAGGCACGAGGCTGCTCGCCGAAGGTCGGTCGATAATCATTTTCCCCCAGGGGACGCGCAAAAACGTGTTCGTACGGACAGAGCTCAACAGCCTGGGCGTCAAGCTCGCCTCGAGGGCGGGCGTACCCGTCGTGCCGGTGGCGCTCAAAACCGATTACTGGGGCAATTCGCCCTTGTTCCGGGGATTCGGGCCTGTCCGCCGCGACCGGCCGGTGATGATCGAATTCGGCGCAGCCATTCCGGTATCCGGCCGCGGCAAGGCTGAGCACGAGGCAGTCATCGCCTTCATGGAAGGACGGCTCCGCGCCTGGGGCGCGGCGGTCAGCGACTCCGACCCTGTGCAAGGCGCCACGGTGTCTTCATAAGACAGATTCGGCATTCGCTCGCTTGTCTGCAGCCGCGACTATCGCTATTTTCATTTAATGATTGATATACTTAGGATTGAAGGACTTTCGAAAAGCTACGGCGCGGTCAAAGCGGTCGACGACATAACGTTTTCGATACCCGAGGGCATATGCTTCGGCCTGCTTGGACCGAACGGCGCGGGCAAGACGACGACCATCGAGATAATGGAAGGCATAACCGCTCCCTCGGCCGGAAAGGTGCTTTTCAGGGGAAAACCGATAGGCTCGGACTTCAAGACAAAGGTGGGCATCCAGTTCCAGAGCACGGCCCTGCCGGAGTTCATAACGGTCAGGGAAACCCTCGAGCTGTTCTCGGCATTCTACAGAAAACCCCGTCCGATCGACGAGGTCATTGGCCTGTGCTCCCTCGAAGACATACTGTCCCGCGACAACCAGAAGCTTTCCGGAGGCCAGCGGCAGCGGATGCTGCTTGCACTCGCAATCATCCCCATGCCCGAACTGGTCTTCCTGGACGAGCCGACCACTGGCCTCGACCCGCAGGCCCGCCGCAATTTCTGGGACCTGATCGGCCGCATCAAGGCGGAAAAGACGACCGTCATCCTCACGACCCACTACATGGATGAAGCCCAGCTGCTCTGCGAGCGAATTGCCATCATGGACCATGGCAGGATAGTGGAGATCGATACGCCCGAGGCCTTGCTCGCCAAGCACTTCGACGGAGTCCTCATCCGCTTGCCGTACGACGGTTGTTGCTCCGACGCCCTGTCGGGCTTCGAAGGCCTTGTCTTGAGCGACGATTCTCTCGAGCTTCAGACCAATACCCTTGACAAGAGCCTCAAGGACCTCCTGACCGCGCATGTCGACCTCGAAGGCCTGTCTATCCACAAGCCCAACCTGGAAGACCTGTTCATCAAGCTCACCGGCAGCTCGCTGCGGCCGTGATCGATAAAGGAAACCATCATGCTTGTTCGTCAATTCGCGGCTCTTTTCAAGGCCCGCACCATGGAATTCGTACGCGACCGCGGGACCTTTTTCTGGAACCTGCTTTTCCCGGTATTCCTCGTATTCGGCCTGGCGTTCGCGTTCTCGGGCGGCGACGACACGCTGTACAAGGTCGGTGTCGTTGGCGTGCCGGACGCCTCGGTGGCGATGCTCGGTATGGAGCAGGTGAAATCGATAGCATACGGCGGCGCCGGAGAAGCCAGACAGAAGCTGGAGCGGCACCAGATCGATTTTGTCGTCGACTTCGACGCATCGTCTTTCACTATAAACGAGGAATCGAACAAGGGACGCTTCCTTCGTACGCTGTTCATCGCCCAGCAAGCAGCCGGTGAGAACCCGGCGGACGCAAGCGTCACGGGCTCGAGGTCGTTCACCGAGTTTGCGGTCAGCGGCCGCGCGACACGCTACGTTGACTGGCTGGTGCCCGGCGTCATAGGCATGAACATGATGTTCTCGAGCCTCTTCGGCGTTGGCTATGTAATCGTGCGCTACCGCAAGAACGGCGTTTTAAAGAGGCTCAAGGCGACTCCCGTGCACGCGCTCAACTTCGTCGCCGCCCAGGCCGCGAGCCGTCTCGTCATCGTGCTCCTGACGTCGGTGTTCGTCTTTGCGGGCACGAACCTCATCCTGCATTTCATGATGCGCGGGCATTACCTCGACCTGCTCATCCTGACGACGTTCGGCGTCCTGTGCATGATATCGCTGGGTCTGGTCTTCGCGTCGAGGATGAAGAGCGAGGAACTGGCCGGCGGCGTCCTCAATATCATAACGTTCCCGATGCTCGCGCTGTCCGGAGTCTTCTTCTCGCTCGAAGGAAGCCCCGCGATACTGCGGACCGTCTCGCGTGCCTTTCCGTTGACGCACTTCATCGAGGCTGCGCGCAAGATAATGCTCGATGGTGCCGGACTCGCCCGGATCGCGCCCAACCTGGCGGTGCTCGCGGGTCTTACTGTCTTCTTCCTGGTCCTGAGTTCAGTTCTTTTCAAGTGGGAATAACGCCGGGTACTTTGCCAGGCCCGCCAGGAAATTGCGCAGGAACTGGTCCATGCATTCCTTGTAGTTTTTGTGGCCCCTGTCGCGGAACAGAGCCGAAAGTTCGTTCCTGGAAACCTCGAGCCCCGCAAGCTTCATGATGGCCAGCATGTCCTCTTCTTTGAGCGACAGGGCGATGCGTATCTTCTTGAGCGCCATGTTGTTGTCGAGCGGAGTCGAGGGCTTGGGTTTTGCATGCGCATCCGACGGTTCGTCTTTCTTTCCCCGGTATTTGAGTATCATGCCGTCCAGGAGAGCCGTGAGTACGGTTCTGGGGCATTCGGCGAATCCCTCCTCATCATCCTGCCTGAAGTAGGAAGAAAAGGTCCTGTTGTCGATAACGGTGCCTGCCAGCTCGAGCATCTCGAGCATCGCCCGGTCGCCAAGCCTGAGCGCGAAGCATAGCCTGCGCAGGATGTCGTTGCTTGTCATGGTGGGCTCCTCTGTACGTTCTAGCAGAAAGCGCTCGTGGTTGGCTATACTGGCCGCATGGATACCTTGATAGGGAAATCACTGGATCTGCATGAAGCCGGGTCGAACTGCGCCCAGTCGGTTCTTTGCGCCTTCGCCGACGAATACGGCTTCGACGGCGTGGCCGCCCACCGCTTGGCTACCGCCCTGGGTGCGGGGCTCGGCAGGCGACAGCTTCTGTGCGGCGCGGTCTCCGGCGGCGCGATGGCGATAGGGGCGGCGCTCGGCAACGATTCCGGCGCGGACCTCGATTCCAAGGAGCGGTGTTACGCCATCGTCGCCGCGTTCGTTGCCATGATCGAGTCTGAGTTCGGTTCGAGCGATTGCCGCGCCTTGCTCGGCGTCGACCTGAATACCGCCGAAGGCAAGGCCGAAGTCAAGACCCGTGGCCTCGGCGCCTCGGTCTGCGACAGGATCATAGCGCGCTCGACCGAACTCGTGGCTGAAGCGATAGCGAAGGCCAGGGCCTGACGGATCCTCCAGGTTTTTTCCACCAGAATCCGGGACGAGACTGTCTTACAAAAGGACCGCGCCTGCATTATCATGATGCCTGTGGCAAACAACCGTGAACTGACGCCAGCCTCCTCGCCGGACATACTGTCGCGATACAATCTGCTCCAGGAGTCTGGCGCGCTTGAGAGCCTGGAAGCCATGCGCAGGGAAAACCGCGAACTCGACGGACTCATCACCGACGCCGCGGCGTTGATATCGCTGTCATCCGTGCCCCTGATGCTCGATTTCGTCATCGACAAACTGCTCGAGCGCTTCATTCCGGAATTCCTGGGCTTCGTCATCGAGCCTCCCCGCGGCTCGAGGATAAGCCAGTTCTGCTACCGGAACCTGAAGCCGAGCGATGAAATAATCCCTCTGGACTGCTACCGGCATCTACGGGAATTCTTCATTGCCAAGCCGTTTTCGGCGCACTACGAGACAATACGGGCGGCCATGGGCGGCTACCCCGGACTCGAGGGTTTTTCCCCGGAGATGGTTTTTCCGTTGATGGGCATCGGTGGACTCTACGGAATCGTCGTGCTCGGGCACAAGGTTGTCGGCGGCGAATACACCGACCTCGAGCGGATGTACGTCGACAGACTCACGCGCTTCCTGGCCGTCGGCATCCAGAACGAGATGCATCACCACAGCTCCATCACCGACCCCAAGACGGGCCTCTACAACCACGACTTCTTCGTCCGCAGGCTCGACGAGGAAAAGGCCCGTTGCGCACGGCACGGCAACCACGCGGCCGTGCTGATGCTCGACGTCGACCACTTCAAACGCTTCAACGACAGCTACGGCCACATGGCGGGCGACGAGGCTCTTGAATCGCTCGCGGCCACGCTCAAGAGCGCCATGCGCACGGGCGACGCGGTCGCGAGGTTCGGAGGGGAGGAATTCTGCGTACTCGCCGTCGACTGCGACGAGCAGGGCGCGATGGAACTGGCCGAACGCATTCGCGAGTCGGTCGAGGGCATGCGCATCACCCATGAAAACGCCACCGCCCTGTCCATTACGGTGAGCATCGGAGTCAGGTTGCTCGATCATCGAATCGAAGCAAAGAGTCTGATCGATGATGCCGACAAGGCGCTCTATTCGTCCAAAGCCAGCGGCAGGAACCGATGCACTTTTTTCCGGCCCGGCTTCCTGGGGCGCGCCATGTTGATGCGAAACGTCAAGTCCGGGCCTGGAAAACGCTGAATCGCCGTCGGACGGGATTGCGTCAGCCGCACTGGCCTTCTATATAGGATATCGCCCGGTGCTTGATGAGAGTCTCGATGGATTTGCCTTTAGGCAATCTGTCCACCGGGATGAAGCCACCTGCCATGTGGGCGTGACCCCCGCCGAAACCTATGCCCTTGACGACGGCTCGCGACAGCTCGTCGGCATGGATGTTGTCGACGATGCTCCTGACCGACACCTTGACGCCGTCGGGGCGGACGGAGAACGCGATCGAGGCATCCACTTCATCGAGCGACAGCACGATGTCGTTGGCGGCGCCGACGAGCGAATCGTCCGCGCCTTCCAGCCTGAGGAAACCTATGCGTCCGTAGGCTTCCACCGTCCTGAATGCCTCCGCGTAGGAGGCCAGGTCGCGGAGCGTTATCTGGCTGCCGCGGAGCTTGCGTATCAGGTCGGCATCGGCAAACGAACGGAGCCGCCAGAACATCTCGGCGTCGAGGTCGGAGACAGCCCTCGTCAGGTTGTCGGTGTCGATGAAAATGCCGTAGACGAGAGCCGTCGCGACGAGCCTCGGGGGCACCTCGCCTGAGCCCAGAAAATACTCGGCGATTATTGACGAGCACGAGCCGTTGCTCGGCCTGATGTCGGAATACCTGTACTCGCCGCTTGGGGCTTCCGTATCGCGGTGTTCATGGTGGTCGATGACGGCGACTCCCACGCAACCCAGGTCGACGATGTTCGCGTTTCCCTGCTGCCCGTCGACGATGACTATCCAGTCCTCGACGTCCAGCGAAGCGACTTCCGATGCCAGGGACATCTCGATGCCGAGCAGCTCCACCATCCTGCGCGCGTCTATCTTCTCGAACTCGCGGTCATAGACTATCTTCGATTCGACTCCGAACCTGGACAGCAGATAGCGCAGGCCGAAGGCGGAGGCTATCGCGTCCGGATCGGGAACGTCGTGGGTCTGTATGAAGACGGCCCCTGGCGCCTCCTTCAGGACGGCGGCTAGATCCTCGATCCTGCTCATCGATTGTTCCTCCAACGCAAGTCATTGTACAGCCGCGGACACGGGGATGCAAATGCCCATTGCCCAGCGTTCGGTGCTCTGGCTATAATCCGCTCCTATGCGGCAAAATTTACTATCCTGCGCAGCATGATGGAGGAACGATATGAATCGCGCTTTGGAGACCCTGAAGGAACGTGGCTTTGTCCAGCAGTGCACCGACATCGAGAGGCTTTCCGCCCTGATGGACTCGGGACCCGTGGCCTTCTACGTCGGTTGCGATCCGACAGGACCGTCCCTGCACATCGGCCACATGGTACCCTTTTTCGCGCTCAGGCACCTGCGGGACGCCGGGCATATCGGCATAGCGTTGCTCGGCGGAGGAACCGCGAGGATAGGCGACCCGTCGGGCAAGAGCGAGATGCGCAAGATGATAACCTACGAGGCCATCGACGCGAACGCCGAGTTGTTCCGCGCGCAGCTCGACAGATTCGTGGGCTTCGACGGCAAGACCAGCTTCGCCGCCAACAACAAGGATTGGCTGGCCGACCTCAACTACATCGAGTTCCTCCGGGAAATCGGAAGGCATTTCTCGGTCAACCGCATGCTTACCTTCGAGGCGTACAAGCAGCGGCTGGAGACAGGACTCTCCTTCATCGAGTTCAATTACCAGCTCCTGCAGAGCTACGATTTCCTCGAACTGTACAGGCGCCACGGCTGCAGGTTGCAGATAGGCGGCGACGACCAGTGGGGCAACATCGTCGCCGGCATGGAGCTGATACGCCGCGTCGAGGGCGTAGAGGCGTTCGGACTGACGTTCCCCCTCGTGATGACGGCGGACGGCAAGAAGATGGGGAAAACAGAGAAAGGCGCGCTCTTCCTCGATCCGGCCATGACGAGCCCCTACGAATTCTTCCAGTACTGGAGGAACGTCGCCGACGCTGACGTGCTCAAGTTCCTGCTCATGTTCACCTTCCTTCCGGCCGCGGAGTGCCGGACTCTCGCCGTTCCCGGAGCCGACATCAATGCGGCCAAGCAGCGGCTGGCATGGGAGGTGACCGCAATAATCCACGGAGCCGCAGAGGCAGACAAGGCGCTTTCCGGCGCTCTGGCGGCATTCGGCGGAGGCGGCGGTGACAAGAGTGGTATGCCGACGGCCAGCCTGGCGCGCGGGCGCTTCGCCGCCGGTTACCCGGTCCTCGACCTCTTCGTCGACGCGGGCCTCGCCGCGACCAAGAGCGAGGCCAGGCGGCTGGTGCAGCAAGGCGGCGCTACTGTCGGTACCGCGATATGGTCGCTTGAGGCGGCTTCCGTCGGCGCTGACTTGCTCGACGCCGATGGCGAGATTGTCCTCCGCGCCGGCAAGAAGCGGTTCGTCAGGGTCGTCGCCAGCTGACGCTGTCGTCGCCAGCTGACGCTGTCGTCGCCAGCTGACGCTGTCGTCGCCAGCCGGGGGTACGCTGCGTCAGAAAGCGTCGTAGGCCGTTCGCGCGATGATTTCGTCCTGGTGGCTCTCGTCGAGGTCGACGAAGTAGTCGGAATACCCGGCGACGCGCACAAGCAGGTTGCGGTAATCCTGTGGCCGCTTCCTGGCCGCCCTCAAGGTCGCCTCGTCGACGACGTTGAACTGCACGTGGTGGCCGCCCTGCCTGAAGTAGCCGCGGACAAGCGCGGCCAGCTTCTTGATGCCGGCGTCGCCGGCGAGCGTCGCCGGCGTGAATCGCTGGTTGAGAAGGGTTCCGCCGGTCCTGGCCTGGTCGAGCCTGGCAAGGCTGTTCATCGCCGCGGTCGGCCCCGAGCGGTCGGCTCCGTGCGACGGGCTAGTACCGTCGGACAGCGGCTCTCCCGCCATCCTGCCGTCGGGCGTCGCTCCCGTCTTGCTTCCGAAATAGACATGACACGTCGTCGACAGGAAGTTGGCGTGATACCGGGCGCCGCGGGCAGCCAGCCGCGGCGTGCCGTCGCCCTCTATTGTCTTGATGAAGGCGTCGAATACCTTCTTGGCCAGCGTATCGGCCCGCTCGTCGTCGTTGCCGAACAGCGGCGTCTTGTTCCTTGCCATCGCGCGTAAAGGCTCGTAGCCTGACCAGCCAGCGCCCATAGCCTTGCGGAATGTCGCTATCGACGAAGATCCCGCACCGAAGGCGTGGGTCGCGATGGCCGACAGCGAATCGGTTACGGTGCCGAGTCCGACGCACTGGATGTAGTCTGTGTTGTAGCGGGCGCCGCCGCCGTAATAGTCGCGGCCCGAGGAGACGCAATCGGCGATGTAGAGCGACAGGAACGGCGCGGGCATCGACGCCGCGTAGAGCCCGTCGAGGAAGTCGTCTATCCTGGCTTTCCAGTCGACGGCCCAGGCCAGCTGGGATTTCCAGGCGTCGAACAGCTCGTCGGCCGACTTGAAAGCATCGGCGTCGCCGGTCGCCGGGCCGACGCGCTTGCCGGTGGCCGGATCGATGCCGTCGTTGAGCGCGAGCTCCAGCAGCTTGGGGCCGTTGAGGTAGCCGTGCAGGATGTACGCCTCCTTGCCGAAGCAGCCTGTCTCTATGCAGCCGCTCGTGCCGCCTTCGCGGGCGTCGCCGAGCGCCTTGCCCATCACGACCTGGGCCAGAGTCACCTCGTCGGCGTTGAAGAGCGACGGATAGCCAAGGCCTTCGCGAACGACGGCGCAGGCCGCTTCGAGGACGCGTTCCGGCGTGGCCGCCGAGACCTGAAGGTTGCCCTGGGGCTGGAGGAGGCGGATATCGTTCATGGCTTCGAGCGCGATGATGGTCATCTCGCTCGATCCGTCACGGCCGTCGCGGGTCAGACCGCCAAGGTTGATGTTGGTGAAGTCGTTGTAGGTGCCCGACTCCTGGGCGGTGACACCGACCTTGGGCGGGGCGGGGGTGTTGTTGAATTTGATCCAGAAGGCCTCGAGCAGCTCCTTGGCGCTCTCCCTCGTCAGGCGTCCCTCCGCGATGTCTCGCTCGTAAAACGGGGCCAGGTGCTGGTCGAGGTGGCCAGGGCTCATCGAATCCCAGCCGTTGAGTTCGGTGATCGTGCCCAGGTGGACGAACCAGTAGGCCTGGAGCGCCTGGTGGAAAGTCCTCGGCGCTTCCGCCGGGACCCTGTCGCACACCAAGGCTATGGCACGCAGCTCCTGAGCCCTGGCGGCATCGGGTTCCGAAAGAGCCATCGACCGGGCCAGTTCGGCGTGACGCCTTGAGAACCGTATCGCGGCGTCGCACGATATGGCCATCGCGTCGAGTTCCGCTTCCTTGGCCGCGCGCCGCGGGTCGGCGGGCTGGATGGCGGCTCTCGCGCCAAGTGTGTCAGCCTTGATGGCGCTCAGTCCCTTGCGGTACAAAAGCCCGTCGAGGGAGGTATGGCCCGCGGCCCGCTGCTCCATGAATTCGGTGAAAACCCCGGCCTGGTACAATGCCAGCCATTCGGGCGGCATGTCGGAGAAGGCGCGATCACGTATCGACCTGCCGCGCCAGTAGGGGATGATGGTCAGGCGGTATGTCTCGATGACGTCGTCGTCGACATCGTAGCTTGTCATGGGGCGCGAGCGGAGGACCTCGAAATCCTCGACGCTGTGGCAGGTGAGCTCGGGGTAGGTTGAGGTTATCTTCGGGCCGCTGCCGCGCTCACCGACTATCAGTTCGTCGCGGCCGAGATGGATGGACTTGCGCTCGCACAGAGCCTCGAATGCCCTCGCCCGCAGCACGGGGGCGGGAACCGAGCCTTCGAGTTCGCGGTATACATCGGTGACGATGACCGCGCGCTCGGCGCTGATTCTCGGCCTGGCGTTGAAGCTCTCGGCCCGGAGACGGCCTATCCGTTCTGTCATGCGAGTCCTCCTGTTCGTGTCTCCAGCCCATGCTGCCTGAAGATGGCGACAGCCTTCCCGACGCTCGCCGCGTCGGGCGGCCTGATGCCGGCGCACTCGTATCGCAGGTTCCTTCGGGTGTATTTGGAGCGGGCAGCGTCGTGGTAAGGCAGGATGCGTACGGGGTAGGGTGATGATCGTCCCGCCGGTTTGAGGTCAGCGATGAACCTGGCCGTTTCTTCGAGATTGGCGAAGTCGTCGTTGAAACCGGGAATCAATGGAACGCTGATGATGACATCGGCGCCGCAGCCCGCCAGCGCCTTGATGTTGGCATGTATCAATTTGTTGCCAACTCCCGTAAGTTCCCTGTGTTTTTTATCATTCATGTATTTAATATCATACAAGTATAGGTTCGTATATCGAGTCGTGCTTATGACGAGGTCGGTAGGAGCGTGCCCAGAGGTATCGACGGTCGAATGAAAACCCATTTCAGACAAGGACCTGAGCATTGCGAGAACGAAGTCGCCCTGAGCCAGGGGCTCGCCGCCCGAGAAGGTAATACCCCCGCCTGACTCGTCGTAGTACGGTTCGTCCGCAAGGACCAGGCGGACCAGCGCATCGACGGTCATCGGGATGCCGACCATCTCGAGGGCCCCGCTCGGGCAGGCCCTGGCGCAGGCCCCGCACAGGGTGCAGTCGGCTATCCCCACTTTGCCGGCGGGACAGGCGGCGGTGCAGGCGCCGCACGACAGGCAGCGCTCCGGTCTTCTGGCCAGCTCTGGCGAAAAGCTCAGTCCCTCCGGGTTGTGGCACCAGGGACATGACAGCGGGCAGCCCTTCATGAATACGGTCGTCCTGATGCCGGGGCCGTCGTGGACGGCGTGCCGCCGCACATCGAAGACCATGCCGGGCTCTGAACCGCTGCCGGAGGAGCTCATCGTCGCCCTCCGAGAGCCGTTTCACGGGCGAAATAGTATGCCATGATGAAGCGCTCCTGCACGGCGAACGACCAGTGTACGTCGCGGACATACGCCGCTCCGCCAGGGAAATCGCCTGAGGCCAGGAGGGAGGCGAGGGCCGTGTGTTCTTCGAGGCTCCTGCCTTCCCATTCGCTCAGGTAGCCTTCCCTTCGCGGGAAATCGTACAGCCGTTCCTTGAGGATGTGTACCATGCGCCTGAGCTCGGCATTGGCACTTTTTTCTATGTATACGTCGTGGAAGGAAAGATTCGCCGCGTAGTAATCGTCAAAATCATCGGCGGAAAGGGAAACCCTCATGCGGTCATTGAGCTCCGCCATGAGTGCCGCGTCCGCGGCGGGGAATACCGGTGCCACCTCGATGATGGCGGAAGTCTCCAGTGCGGCCAGGAGCTGGGACGAATTCCTGATGCTTGCCAGTTCCAGAGGGTTGACGACGACGCCCCGCCTGGAGTGTATCGTCACGAAGCCTTCGGCCTCGAGCCGCAGGAGAGCGTCACGCAGGGGAGTCCTCGACAGCCCGAGGTCCTGTCCCATGGCTTTCAGGTCCATGAAGGTGCCAGGCACAAGGCCGCCGTTGTTGAGCATCCTTTTAAGGTGGGCATAGACCCGCTCGCGCAGCGGCGTATCCTCCTCGTCCTGCGACCTGCCGCGGGAGAAGGCTGTCGATGCGACGGCTTCCGGACTGTCTCTCATAAATTTGATGTTAAACTGATATATCAGATTTGTCAATTATACTCGTATTCCGGGGTGACAACGATGCGGGTTCTTTTCATGGGCGGAACGGGAAACATATCGGCTGAATGCGCACAGGAAGCGCTGGCGCAGGGCGTGGAACTATACGTCCTTTCCAGAGGCAGTCACCGGGCGCCCGACGGCGCGACCGCGTTGGTGGCTGACGCTTCGGACGGCCATGCCGTTGCCGCGGCACTGGGCGGCAGAAGTTTCGACGCGGTCGTCGACTTCCTGTGCTACGAGCCCGGAGCCGCCTGGCGGGCCGTCTCGACGTTTTCCGGTTTGACGGGTCAGTACATTTTCATTTCCAGCGCATCCGCCTATGAGAAGCCTCCGCGGAAGCACGTGGTCGACGAGAATACGCCCCTGGTCAACCCGTACTGGCAATACGCCCGTGACAAGATCGCCTGCGAACATGTCTTCATGGATGCCTGGCAGAAATCCGGTTTCCCCGTGACGATAGTGCGGCCGTCCCATACCTATGGCATGACCTGGATTCCAACGGCCTTCGTCTCGTCCGATTTCTCCGTCGCTGCGAGGATGCTCGCGGGCCGCGAAGTCGTCGTTCCCGGCGACGGCCAGTCGCTGTGGACCCTGACGCACGCGCGGGATTTTGCCGTCGGGCTGACCGGGCTCCTTGGGCGGCCGGAGGCGCTGGGAGAGGCCTATACGATAGCCGGCGACGAGGCGCTTACCTGGGACGAGATCCACCGCGCGGTGGCCCGGGCTCTCGGTATCGCCACGGACTCGGGGCCGCGCCTCGTACATGTCCCGTCGGAATTCATCGCCAGGGTTGATCCCGCCATGGGAGAGCGCCTCCTGGGCGACAAGGCGTGGAGCGCCGTATTCGATTGCTCCAAGCTCAAGCGGCTCGTTCCCGCTTTCAGGACCACCATCCCGCTGGCCAGTGGCCTCGCCGAATCGGTGGCCTGGCGGCGCGCAGATCCCGCGAGGATGGCCGTGGACGGCATCGTGGACAAAAGGATTGACCGCATCCTGGAAGCGTGGAAGAAGGCGATGGAACAGGCGGTTTAGCGCTCCCTGTATTCCCCCGCGAAATCCTGTACGCAGACCGTCCGGTAGCCGGGATGAGCGCCACAGGCGATGCCCACGACAAGGAATTCGGGATTGAAGATGTTGGTACGGTGTCCTCTGGATGGTACGCCATCATCGACTATCAGCTGGATGACGATATCCCTCGCTGTTTCAGCCCCGTACGCTATGTTTTCGCCTATGGTCTTGCCCCAGGTGCCGTAGCGTTCGATACGCTTGTCCATGGTGCTGCGGTCTGAACCGCCGTGGCCTGTCTGGCCGGTATTGCCCTGGTCGGCCGCGTGATCCCTGGCTGCCTGACTCAGGCCCCTTGACAGTGAAAACGGCGCCAGCGCTTTCTGCCTCTCGAGGAAAGCGATCGCCTCGTCGACTGCCTTTGCGCCTTCGTTCAGGACGACGGTGACCTCGCCGGCGCGCTCCAGATACAAGCCGTGGATGGAGCGGCGGTATTCTCGCAACAGCTCCGCATAGCGGCCGGGCTGGGTCCTGGCCAGGTTGAGTTCCGCCGCCACCTCAAGCTCGATAGCCTGCGCGAATGAGGAGTCGGCAAGCCCGGCGTTGAGCGCGACGGCGGGGCTAGC
>CAZNXK010000035.1:17466-28169 GCA_964576835.1 uncultured Treponemataceae bacterium
AGGCAGGGCGGCTGATTCCTGGCGCGGCCGGTATGCGGCGACAAGCGCGCGGACGGCCTCCAGTCCCTGCCCCGCGTCAAGTTTGCCCAGCCTGAAAGCGACGATGTCGCCGCCCGCCGCCACGAATATCCAGGCAGGCGCGGCTGGGCTCCCGAGCGCGCGTAGAACCGATTTCGCATCACCCGCGGCGAAAGCCTGGCCGAGACCGGACCGGGCCACGGCAGAGGCAATCCGTTTGGTCGTTTCGAGGCTGAGAGCAAAAACCTCTGCCCCGAGATCCGCCTGCCGCAACGCCGCGGCCAGGGCCAATCCCTCGCCGGCAGGATCGGTTGCCGTGGAGAATACATGGAAGAGGGCGGGCGTGCCGGAAAACACGCCCGCCTCGATGGCGGCTCCCGACAGGGACAAGGTCATGAACTCTCCGACCTGTTTACCGGAGGCCTTCCTGAAGCCGGCCTTGGCCGCGGCCTCGGGCATGTCCTGCGCGACTGCCGCCGGTACCAAAAACGCCAAGGCCATCACAACGAGTGCGGCGGAGAACGTGCGACGAATGACCTGACCACGCATTGGCGCCTCCAATCGATCCTTCCGGCAGGTTCAACTATACCGCGCCCGCGCCAATCAGCAAGACCCGGGTTCCGGAGAAACAGGCTCGAATTTCATTGACAGTCATGATTAGCAGGGTTATACATCCAATTCCACGTTCAAGCATCAGACAACAATTACCAAGAGGAGCGATCCGCATGGAAGACATCCGCAACAGCCCGTTCCTGTTCGCGCTCGGCTCGTTCGTGGCGCTGTTCGTAACGGTCCAGAGCCTGGTGTTCATCGCGCAGGCCTGGAAGGAAGGCCGGCGGCTTGGACTGGGAGCGGCGGTAATGCGGAAGGCCCTGATAGGCAGCGGCATATTCTCCGTGGTGCCGTCGATAGCCATACTGCTGGCTGTGCTCACGCTCGCCGGCTCGCTTGGCTTGCCCCTGCCGTGGATCAGGCTCAGCGTCGTCGGCGCCATAACCTACGAATTGCCGGCGGCCGAGACGGCCGCGCGGGCCTTTGGCTCGACCATCAAGGGGCCCATCTTCGACAGGGAGATATTCTCCGCGATCGCCTGGGCAATGTCCCTGGGTTCGGTATTCGCGATGATACTCATCGCCTTTTTCGCCAAGGGCATCCAATCGGGAATCCACAAAGCCCAGATAAAGGACGTCAAATGGTCGGGACTCCTGATCACCGCGATGTTCATGGGACTCATCTCCGCATTTCTGGGCAGCTCGCTTGGCGGCGGTCTGGTATCGATCCTGACGCTCCTGTCGTCGGCGGCTGTCATGGCTTGCTTCGGTCTCCTCATAAAAAAGACCGGGCTATCGAGGCTCGAGAACTTTGCCATGCCCATCAGCATGCTGGCCGGCATGGCGGTAGCCGCCATCTATACGATGGCGATCGCGGGAGGCTCCAGATGAACGTAAGGACGGCGAACGCAGAGAAGACCTACGACGAGACTATCCACCGCAACGGACGCATATGGATGGCGGCGGCCATCGTCATCACCCAGGGCGTTCCGCTCGCGATATCGCTGTATTTCGGGGTATGGCCGCCGATAGGCAAGCTCATCGCGGGCCTCTTGCCGACGATGCTGGTTTTCTGGCCGATAGCCATCGTCGAGGTGCTGACGTACACGCCGATGCTCGGCTCGGGCGGTACCTACCTCGGCTTCGTCACCGGCAACCTGAGCAACCTCAAGGTGCCGGCGGCCATTTCTGCCATGCAGCAGGCAGGGGTGGAACCGTCGACCAAGGAAGGCGAGATAATCTCGACTCTCGCAGTCGGCGCTTCGTCCCTGGTAACCAACCTCGTACTCGTTTCCGGCGTGCTTCTTATGTCGTACCTCCTGCCGATACTCGAGTCTCCCGCGCTCAAGCCGGCTTTCGCCAACCTGCTGCCGGCGCTATTCGGCGCCCTCGGCGTGGTGTTCGTCTCGAGGAACTGGAAGATATCGGTAGCGCCGCTTGCGCTGATGACGGGCTTGTTCATCGCGGTGCCCACGCTCCCCGTAGGAATCCTCATACCGGCGGGCGCCCTGGTTTCCATAGGTGCCGCGAGGATCATGTACCGGAAGCATTTGCTCTGATCCGTTTTGGGGGTGGCGCACATGACGAGTATCCTGATACTGGGCATTTTTCTGGGCGTGGCGCTCGTGGTCGTCGCGAGGACCCTGGCGGCAGGGCAGGGCACGGCGACGGGCGCCTTGACGCCTGAGGCTGTACCCGTCGATGCCGCCGCCGCCGCCGGGCACCTCTCGGCGCTCATCCGCCTGAAAACGGTTTCCAGTCCCGATCCCGGTGGCTGGGACCGGACTGAATTTTCGGCGTTCAGGGATATGCTGTCCGCTCTCTACCCGAAGACGCACCGCAGTCTCGAGCGGACGACGCTCGACGGCCACTCGATGCTGTACCGATGGAAGGGATCCGGGGCCGGCGACCGGAACGGAAGCCCGCCCGACAAGCCGCTCGTGCTGATGGCGCATTACGATGTCGTGCCTGCCGACGATGACGGCTGGGAACGGCCCGCCTTTTCCGGCGACATCCACGACGGCAAGGTTTGGGGCCGTGGCAGCCTCGACACCAAGTGCACCCTCGTCTGCGCTTTCGAGGCAGTGGAATCGCTTCTGTCCCGGGGCTTCGTGCCAAGGCGCGACGTGTACCTGTCATTCGGGCACGACGAGGAAGTCGGCGGCAACGGAGCCCCGTCCATCGTGAGTTACCTGGAATCGTCCGGGGTCCATCCGGGCCTGGTGCTCGACGAGGGCGGCGCAGTCGTGCGCGGTGTCTTCCCGGGTGTTTCCAGGCCCTTGGCGATGGTCGGCGTTGCCGAAAAGGGCGTCTCGGACCTGGAGTTGCTGGTGCGCAGCCCCGGCGGCCATTCGTCCACGCCTTCCCGGCACGGAGCCTCGTGGAGGCTCGCCAGGGCCATCGTCAGGCTCGAAGGCAAGCCGTTCCCTGCCCGTTTCCCGGAGGCCACCAGGGTGATGTTCTCGAGGCTGGCTCCCCACTCATCGTTCGGCCTGCGCCTCGCGCTCGCCAACCTGTGGTTGTTCGAACCATTGCTTCTCGCGGCCTTCGGCAGGCTGGGCGGCGAGCTCAACGCCATCTGCAGGACGACGACCGCCGTTACGATGCTCGAGGGCTCGAAGGCGATGAACATCCTTCCCGCGGAGGCTCGCGCCACGGTCAACGTGAGGATCGCGACGGGCCAGACCCAGGCGAGCGCGTTCGCCAGGATCAAGTCGGTGCTGCGCGACGACCTTGTGGAGATGAGGACCCTGCTCCCGGGGGAACCGTCGCCCGAGTCCGAGCTGTCCGGGCCGTGCTTCGATGCGCTGTCGGCGACCATCCTGGAAGTATATCCGGAAGCCATCGTCGCACCCTACGTCGTTCTGGGCGGTACCGACGCAAGACACTTCTCCCGCGTGTCGCCGACCGTCTACCGTTTCTCGCCGTTCGAGCTGTCGAAGGCGGAACGCGCAAGCATGCACGCGGTCAACGAGGCGTTGCCCGTGGCGTCCCTGGCCAAGGGCGTGGAATTTTATATCAGGTTGATACGCAGGGCCGGATAGCATAGTATCCGTCAGATCCACCGCGGCTCGGAAGGAATATCATGACGATAGCCGATCAAGGCACCATCTACTCGCGTTTCGTGCCGAATGCGGCGTTGGCCATGCTCGGCAAGGATAGCCATGCCGACGTTGTCGCCGGGGATAGCGTCGAGACCGTAGCTACCGTCATGTTCATAGACCTTCGGGGCTTCTCAGCTCTCGCCGAAGAGCTGGAGCTCGAGGGAATCGTGGGCGTGCTCAACTCGTGGTATGGCTCATTCGAGCCCGTGATAACGAGGCACGGCGGATTCGTCGACAAGTATATCGGGGACGCGATAATGGCCGTATTCCCCGGAGGTCCCGACGAGGCGATACGTTGCGCCTCCGAGTTCTCGTCTGCGATGGCGGAGCTGAACCGCGCACGGATGTCCGCGTCGCTTCCCGCGTTGCGCGCCGGCGTCGGCATCAACACCGGAATCGCCGCTATCGCCGCCATCGGGAGCCCCGGCCGCATCGATATAACCATCGTAGGCGATACGGTGAATATAGCCTCGAGGATGGAAGCGGTCACGAAGACCTACGGCGTGGACGTACTCGTCAGCGAGCATAGCTACATGCGCCTCTCCAGGCCCGAAGAATTCAAGTTGCGCTTCCTCGACCGCATCCTCGTACGCGGCAAGAGGATTCCCCTGTCGGTTTATGAACTGTACGACGGCGACCCGGAGCCCATGCGGAGCCAGAAAGAGGCGGCCAAGCCGGATTTCGACCGCGCCGTGGCGAATTTTCATTACGGCAGGGTCGCAGAGGCCAAATCAATCTTCAGCAGCTGCTCCGCGACCTGCCCCGGTGATGCGGTCACAGGTGAATACCTGCGACGATGCGATTTGTACGAACGGACAGGCGTCCTCGAGCGGGCGTTCGAGATGGATACGTACCCTCGATGGAGCCCTGAATTTTCAGTCGGACACGAGACCATCGACACGCACCACGGGAAGTTGTTCGAATCCGTGGCCTTGCTCATGAGGATGATAGACGCCGATGATTACAGCAAGCTCGGCGCCATAATCCAGTTCCTCTCCAAATATGTCGACATCCATTTCAAGACCGAGGAGGACCTCATGCGCTCCTGCGGATACCCGCTGTTCGCGGACCACAAGGCGCAGCACGAACGATTCGTCGCCGTATTCAGTCGATTGGTCCAGGAACTGGCGCCGACGGGGCAGCATGGCGTGTATATCGCGTTCCGCGTCCGGATACTCGTCATTGACTGGCTTCTCAACCATACCACCAAGAGCGACCCTCACCTTGGCAGATACCTGGCCAGGAACGCCCCGCCCCGTAGATAAGCGGCGAGCACCGCGAGTCCGCTTGATCTACGGTTGGCAAACGCGGCGAAGCCCGCGTTTGCCTATATCTCGGCTATCACATGGCCGTGGTAGTACTTGTCGCGCAATGCCTTGATCTGCTCGTCCCTCAGGTATTCATCGAACTTCATCATGCGGTCTATGACGCCTCCGGGGCAGAATTCGATGATGCGGTTGGCGATCGAGTTGACGAACTCATGATCGTGGCTCGTGAAGAGGATGATGCCGGGGAACTCGATGAGGCCGTTGTTGAGCGCGGTTATCGACTCGAGGTCGAGGTGGTTCGTCGGTTCGTCCAGTATCAGGCAGTTGGCCGCCTGGAGCATCATCCTCGACAGCAGGCACCGGACCTTCTCTCCTCCGGAAAGTACGCGTACGGGTTTCAGCGCTTCGTCGCCGGAGAACAACATACGGCCGAGGAATGACCTGATGTATGTCTCGTCGTCGCTCGAGGTGTAGCGTTTGAGCCATTCGACTATCGTGTCGTCGGAGTCGAAGAGTACGGCGTTTTCCCTGGGAAAATACGCCGTGCTCATTGTCTGGCCCCAGGTGAATTCACCCGTATAGTCCTTGTCCTCGCCGGCGACTATCCTGAAAAAGGCCGTCTTCGACAGGTGTTCCTTGCCGACAAAGGCTATCTTGTCGTCACGGTTGACGACCAGATCCAGCCTGGAGAGGACGGTCTTGCCGTTTTCGGTCTTTGTCAGCCCCCTGGCGGCCAGGACATTGTTGCCCGGATCCCGCTCGGGCTTGAACCCGACCCACGGAAAGCGCCTGCTCGTCGGCTGGAGGTCTTCGACCTCCAGCTTGTCGAGGACCTTGCGCCTGCTCGTTGCCTGCCGGCTTTTGGCGGCGTTCGAGGCAAAGCGCTGGATGAACTCCTTGAGGTCCTTGATCTTGTCCTCGCGGCGCTTCTTGAGGTCCTTGAGCTGCGACTGGAGCATCCTGCTTATCTTGAACCAGAAGTCGTAGTTGCCCGGATACTGCCGTATGAAGCCGTAATCGATATCGCATATCTGCGTGCAGACGGAGTTGAGGAAGTGCCTGTCGTGCGAGACGACGATGACGATGTTCAGGAAGTCCATGAGGAAATCCTCGAGCCAGGTTATGCTGTCGAGATCGAGTCCGTTGGTGGGTTCGTCGAGCAGGAGTATGTCGGGGGTGCCGAACAGCGCCTGGGCGAGGAGGGCGCGGACCTTGAGGCTTTCGGGAACGTCGCGCATGAGCTGCCCGTGCTCCAGCTCGGGCACGCCCAGCCCGGAGAGCAGGGTCGATGCCTGGGCCTCGGCTTCCCAGCCGCCTATCTCGGCGAATTCTCCTTCGAGTTCGCTGGCGCGGATGCCGTCGGCCTCGCTGAAGTCATCTTTTGCATAGACGGCCTCGCGTTCCTTCATGATCGAGTACAGTTTGCCGTAGCCGCGGATGACGACGTCGACGAGGCGCTCGTCATCGAACTCGAAGTGGTCCTGCCTGAGCACCGCCATGCGCAACTTGGGCGGATACGCCACCAGGCCGAAATCGGGCTCGAGCTCTCCGGACAGCACCTTGAGGAAGGTAGACTTGCCGGCGCCGTTCGCGCCGATGATGCCGTAGCAGTTGCCCGGCACGAATTTGAGGTTGACATCCTTGAACAGGATGCGCTCGCCAAAACCGAGCTTCAGTTCGCTGACGTTGATCAAGTGAGTTTCCTTATGACGCGTAGGATTCCGTAGGCGTATGCGGATAATGCAGGAAAAACGTCTCGAATGCAAGAGGTTTGCAGGGTTTCCTGACTCGCTCGCGTTTGACAGATGCCAAGAGCTTCGTATACCATACGGCATGTTCGTCTCAGTCGTCTGTGATCTCGGTGGCGAGGATTCCCGCGCCGCTGTCTATGCCCTCTTGCCTCAGTACGGTTTCGAGAAAGTGCAGCGCGCGTGCTTCGAAAGCGCCAGGGCGAGCGAGAAGCAGGTCGCGTCGCTCAAGCGCGATATCGACAAGGTAACCGACTATTATGATACCATCCGGATGTACCAGTATCCGGTCGATGGCCGGCTTGCTGTTTCCATACTCAAGGAAAACAAGTGGCGGCGCGTCATCGTCAGGGCCTCGTGTGAAAAGGCATGAGCCTGACGGCATGCCGACGGCCCTTTCGGCTGCAAGGATAATCGCGAAGATCCACAAGGGGAAAACACCATGATTGAAGATATGGCGGCGCCGATAGCCGAACTCAAACGCGAAGTCCTTGAAATTTGGGGGCGTCTTTGACGCCGCCACCATTCGCTCGAAGATAGAGACGAAGGAAGCGCAATCCGGCGAACCTGGTTTCTGGAACGACCAGAAACGGAGCGAGCGCGTGATGGGCGAACTCAAGGTGCTCAAGAACCGCCTCGAGACGTGGGAAGCCATCAAGCGCTCGATGGATGCCCTCGACGAGATATACGGCCTGGCCGTCGGAGAGAATGACGACTCCCTCGAACCCGAGATACGCGCGTCGCTCAAGGATATCGGCGATCGATTCGAGAAAGCCGTTTCCTACGAATTGATGAGCGGCGAGGCCGACCGCGCAGGCGCCTTCCTGGCCATCCACGCCGGTTCCGGCGGCACCGAGGCCTGCGACTGGGCGAGCATGCTGTTCCGCATGTACACACGCTGGGTGGAACGGCACGGCTTTTCGTACGAGATCGTCGACATGCTCGAAGCCGAGGGCGGAATCAAGAGCGTCACTATAGAGATAGACGGCGCATACGCGTATGGACTGCTGCGGGCGGAGTCGGGCGTCCACCGCCTCGTGCGCATCAGCCCCTTCGACGCAAACGCCAGACGTCATACCAGCTTCGCGAGCGTCTCGGCGTTGCCGGTCATAGACGACACGATAGAGGTGATAGTCAAGCCCGACGAGATACGGATAGACACCTACCGCGCGGGCGGGGCAGGCGGGCAGAAGGTAAACAAGACGGACAGCGCGGTCCGCATCACCCACCTCGCGACGGGCATCGTCGTCACCTGCCAGAACGAGCGCAGCCAGCACAAGAACAAGGACCTGGCCATGTCGGTGCTCAAAAGCCGGCTCTACGACAGGTACCGTATAGAGAAGGACAAGGAAAACGAAAAGTACCAGGCGGAGAAGAAAGACATCGCCTGGGGATCGCAGATCCGTTCCTATGTCTTTCAGCCCTATACCATGGTCAAGGACCACCGGACGAAATTCTCCGTGGGCAACATCCAGGCCGTGATGGATGGCGACATCGATCCATTCATCGACTCGTACCTCCGGTTCCTGTGGAAGGGCGGCACCATAGAGGCCTCCGACGGGGATGACGAGGATTGACGCGGCGATGCCCAGGTTAGCGGGCCGCATCAGGCCGTTTGCCGTACCGCTGCTCTTCGCGTTTACATTCGTGCAGGCCATGCCGTCAGCAGCCCAGGTGGCGCAACCGGGCCTGGTGATTGCCTGGGCCGAACTCGATTCGACTGAACTCGGCGACGAATACCGCAACGTTGCCGCGCTGATACCGCGGCAACTCTCCGCCGCGCTGTCGTTCGTCGACACCCGGTATCCGGACGCCGAGGAATCCGGCCTGGCATCATTGAAGTCCGCGGCCGCAAATATCGAGCTGGCGAGAGGCGCCGTCGCTCAGTCGCGCACGAAGAGGGACCTCGTCGCCCTCTCGGTCCGCGACCCCGCGAAAAGGGCCTCGGACCTCGCGGTAGCCGACTCTGCCGTCTCTGCGGCCGAAGCCTTGCTCGCCAAGGCACTCGCCGTTGCCGGCACGGAGCAGCGCGTGGCCGCAGGAAACCCGGACGCCGTTCCGCTGTCGCCATGGCCCGATAACCTGGCGGGCAAACTCCTGCCGGTCGTCATCGATCCAGCCGCCGTCTGCGCCGAAAAAAAGATCGATGTGCTGGTCTACGGCTCCGCGCGGTTTTCGGGCGGCTTCATAAGCGTCGACTTGGCACTCTACGTGGCAGCCCTGGGGCGGGATGCCTGGAAAGGCACCGACCACGCGCCGCCAGACTGGGTGGACGGTATGGTCGGGGCTTTCATTCGTCCGCTGGCCGAGGCTGCGCTCGGCAGGAGCTACGCCCTGGCTACCTACCGCGTGATGCCGCCCGACGCCAGCGTGACCGTGGATGGCGAGGCCTTCGCCGGGTCTCGCGCGCTGTTCTTCGAACCCGCGCTTCACGCCGCCAAGGCAAGCGCGCCTGGCTTCCTTGAAGCCAGTTCATCGTTCCTCGCTGAACCAGGCACGGACGTACTCGTCGACCTTGTCCTTGAGTCTGCGGACGCGGTTGGTTTCTCGATCTCTACGGATCCACCGGGCGCCGCGGTCCACGTCGACGGGGCGGGGGCGGGAATAACTCCGACCGCCATAGAGGGTGCCGCCTTTACCCGGGTCATACGGCTTTCAATGACCGGGTTCGAGGATGTCCAGTTGATAGTCAGGCCGCAGGATCTGCTCGAAGACAGAACAGTTGTGCTTGCGCCTTCGGACGGGCGCAGTTTTGACGAGAGATTCGGCGGCGGCAAGGACGTTTTTTACCATTCGCTAGGCTGGTTCGTGCTGTCGCTGCCGGTGACTGCGCTGTCGGGCGGCCTGTTCCAGACGTTTTTCCAGACCGCGACGGTGTACAAGGACTCGGGCGGATCGGATCCCTCGGTGATTTCCAGACTCGAAACCGGGTATTATTCGTCACAGGCGGTTTTCTGGGGTTCGGCGGCACTCTCCGCCGGCCTCGCCATAAACGCGGCCTTCAGGCTGGCGCAGTACATCCGATCGACCCGCTGACGGTTCGGCGAGGAGCAGCACGATGAGGTTCGGCGACCGTATACGGAAGATGCTCGGCATGGAGGTCGTCGGGGACGACGACTGGGACGACCTCGCGGATTTGCTCGTCGAGGGCGACCTGGGAGCCGCCTTCGCGGAATCAGCTGTCGCCGAGCTCAAGGCTGTCTGCGCCAAGGCCGGCGTCAGGAGCGGCAACGACGCCAGGCTCGCCCTCAGGGGAGTCCTGTCGGCCTATGCCCGCGCGGCGCCGATATCGCTGGTGCCCGGTGGCCTCAACGTGGTGATGCTTCTCGGCGTCAACGGCGTCGGCAAGACGACGACTTCGGCCAAACTTGCCAAGTACTGGCTCGACGGCGGATCCGCCGGCAAGGCCATACTTGCGGCAGGAGACACCTTCAGGGCTGCCGCCATCGAACAGCTCAGGCTGCACGGAGACCGCCTGGGCATCCGCGTCGTCGCCCAGGAGCGCGGCTCAGACCCTGGCGCGGTGCTCTACGACGCCATCGAGGCCGCTGTGTCGGACGGCGCCGACCTGGTGGTCGCCGACACCGCGGGACGCATGCACAACAAGCAGAACCTCATCAAGGAACTTGAAAAGATGGACAGGATAGTCGCGGCCAAGGCGGATCCATCAAGGTACAAGCGCCTCCTTGTCGTCGATGCCACGACGGGGCAGAATGCCCTGAGGCAAGCCCGGTCGTTCTCCGAGGCGGTGCATCTCGACGGTATCGTGCTGACCAAGTACGATTCCAGCGCAAGGGGCGGCGTCGCGCTGGCCATAGCCAGGGACCTCGGAATTCCTGTCGCTTTCATATGCGACGGCGAGCGCTACGAAGACATCAGGTCCTTCGATCCAGGGCGCTATCTTGACGAATTCCTCGGGCTGGAATCATGAGTCGATGCCCGGTTACGGCGGCATTGCCGCGGGCGGCGCTGTTCCTGGTCTTCTGCGCGCTTGCGCCGCCCCTGGCCCAGGCG